>NZ_BMOF01000047.1 GCF_014646935.1 Calditerricola satsumensis
CAAAACTGAAGATGGCCTGATGCAGATCAGTCCTAGATACAGGCACAGCGAAAAAAGCTCGCATGCGTCATCGTTTGCAGGCGATTTTCCCCATCTGGTATCATTAGTATTATGTGTTGGGTGTTCGCAAGCGTCGGCCAATCGCGGGAACCTGACGGCGTAACCGGGCCGGAGGAGACGGCTGATCCGACAAGACGATCGAGGAGGTGCCACCGATGAGCGCAATTTCCCGCCAGCAGGTGGAGCACGTCGCCAACCTGGCGCGGCTGGCGCTGACGCCGGAGGAGGCGGAGCGGTTTACACAGCAGCTCAACAAGATCCTCGAATTTGCCCACAAGCTGAACGAGCTCAACACCGACGGTGTGGAACCGACGAGCCACGTGTTGCCGCTGGCCAACGTGATGCGCGACGACGAGGTGCGACCGTCGATTCCGCGCGAGGAAGCGCTGAAAAACGCGCCCGATCAGGCGAACGGCCTGTTCCGCGTCCCGAAAGTGATCGAGGGCTAGCCAACCGAACCGAAGCGGTTGCGGGGAAACCCGGCAAAGGCAATGGTGGCGAAAGGGGGATTTGGCGTGTCGCTGTTGGAAAAGCCGATTCAGGAGATCCACAACGGCCTGCGCAAAAAGGAATTTTCCGTTCGCGAACTGGTGGAAGCATCGCTCCAGCGCATTCGCGAGGTGGATGAGAAGGTCAAGGCCTTCCTCACGTTGGACGAGGAAGGGGCGTTGAAAAAAGCCGACGAGCTGGACCGGCGCCTGGCTGCCGGAGACGCCATGGGGCTTTTGTACGGCATTCCGGCGGGCATCAAGGACAACATCGTCACGAAGGGCGTGCGGACCACCTGCGCGTCGAAGATCCTGGCCAACTACGAGCCGATCTACAACGCCACGGTGATGGACAAGCTCGACGCCGCCGACGCGGTGATGGTCGGCAAGACGAACATGGACGAGTTCGCCATGGGCTCGTCGACGGAGAACTCGGCCTTCTTCCCCACGCGCAACCCGTGGGACCTCGAGCGCGTGCCCGGAGGTTCGAGCGGAGGATCGGCGGCGGCGGTGGCGGCCGGGGAGGTCGTCTTCGCCCTCGGCTCCGACACCGGCGGCTCCATCCGCCAGCCGGCGGCCTATTGTGGCGTCGTGGGGCTCAAGCCGACGTACGGCCGCGTCTCGCGGTACGGCCTGGTGGCCTTTGCTTCCTCCCTCGACCAGATCGGCCCCATCACCCGCACCGTGGCCGACGCCGCCTACGTCCTGCAGGCGATCGCCGGCCATGACCCGCACGATTCGACGTCGGCCAATGTCGAGGTGCCGGACTACACGGCGGCCCTAACCGGCGACGTGAAGGGCCTGAGGATCGCCGTGCCCAAGGAGTACCTCGGCGACGGCATCGACGAGGGCGTGCGCCAGCGGGTGCTCGAGGCGCTGGAGGTGTTCGCGTCGCTGGGCGCCGAGTGGGAGGAGGTCTCCCTGCCGCACAGCGACTACGCCGTGGCCTGCTACTACCTGATCGCCCCGTCGGAGGCGTCGTCCAACCTGGCCCGCTACGACGGCGTGCGCTACGGCGTGCGCGTCGAGGCCGACAACCTGATCGACATGTACAAGCAGACGCGCAGCCAGGGCTTCGGCCCCGAGGTGAAGCGCCGCATCATGCTCGGCACCTTCGCCCTCAGCTCGGGCTACTACGACGCCTACTACCTGAAGGCACAGAAGGTGCGTACGCTGATCAAGCAGGATTTCGAACGGCTTTTTGAACGCTACGACGTGGTCGTCGGGCCGACGGCGCCGACGCCGGCCTTCAAGCTCGGTGAAAAGGTGGATGACCCGCTGACGATGTACCTGAACGACATCTGCACCATCCCGGTCAACCTGGCCGGCCTGCCGGCGATCAGCGTCCCGTGCGGCCTTTCGGGCGGCCTGCCGGTAGGCCTGCAGATCATCGGCAAGCCCTTCGACGAGCTGACCGTGCTGCGCGCCGCGTACGCCTTCGAGGTGCACACCGACCACCACAAGGCGCGCCCGGCGCTGTGAGGGAGGGAGAACGGCGATGAACTTCGAGACGGTCATCGGCCTGGAAGTGCACGTCGAACTGGCGACAAAGTCGAAGATCTTCTGCGGCTGCTCCACGGAGTTCGGTGCGCCGCCCAACACCAACGTCTGCCCGATCTGCCTCGGCCATCCGGGGGTGCTGCCGGTGCTCAACCGCCAGGCTGTGGAGTACGCGATGAAGGCGGCGCTGGCCCTCAACTGCGAGATCGCCGAGGTGTGCAAGTTCGACCGCAAAAACTATTTCTACCCCGACCTGCCCAAGGCGTACCAGATTTCCCAGTACGACCAGCCCCTCGCCAAAAACGGCTGGGTGGAAATCGAGGTGGGCGGGCGCAAAAAGCGTATCGGCATCACCCGCCTGCACCTCGAGGAGGACGCCGGGAAGTCGCTGCACGCCGAGGACGGCGGCAACTATTCCCTCGTCGACTTCAACCGCGTCGGCGTGCCGCTCATCGAGATCGTCACCGAGCCGGACCTTCGCTCGCCGGAGGAGGCGCGGCTGTTCCTGGAGAAGCTGCGGCAGATCCTTCTTTACACCGGCGTCTCGGACGTAAAGATGGAAGAGGGCTCGCTGCGCTGCGACGCCAACATCTCCCTGCGCCCGGTTGGCGCCGACACCTTCGGCACGAAGACGGAGCTGAAAAACCTCAACTCCTTCCGCTTCGTCCAGAAGGGATTGGAGTATGAGGAAAAGCGCCAGCGGGAGATCCTCACAAGCGGCGGCGTCGTGGAGCAGGAGACGCGGCGCTGGGACGAGCAGAAGGAGATCACCGTGCCCATGCGCGGGAAGGAGGAGGCCCACGACTACCGCTACTTCCCGGAACCGGACCTCGTGCGCCTCGTCATCGACCGCGAGTGGGTGGAACGGGTGAAGGCCGAGCTGCCGGAGCTGCCCGACGCGCGGCGCGAGCGGTACATGCGCGCGTACGGGTTGTCGGACTACGACGCCGGGGTGCTGACGGCGTCGAAGGACCTGTCCGATTACTACGACGCGGTGGTGCAGTGCGGCGCCGATCCCAAGGCGGCGGCCAACTGGGTGATGGTCGAGCTGATGGGCTACGTCAACGCCCAGGGCATTGACGTGCGCGACGTCAAGCTGTCGCCGGCGAACCTCGGCAAGCTGATCACCCTCATCGACAAGGGCACGATCAGCGGGAAGATCGCCAAGCAGATCTTCAAAGAGCTCGTCGAGACGGATCGCGATCCCGAGGCGATTGTCAAGGAGAAGGGGCTGGTGCAGATCACCGACCCCGAGGCGCTGCGGCCCATCGTCCTCGAGGTCCTCGACGCCAACGCGCAGTCGGTCCTCGACTACAAGAACGGCAAGGACCGCGCCCTGGGCTTCCTCGTCGGCCAGGTGATGAAGGCGACGAAAGGGAAGGCCAACCCCGAGCTCGTCAACCGGCTCCTCCTTGAGGAGATCGCCAAGCGGTGAGGCCGTTCGAGGTGAACCCCATGAACGAGACGATCCGCTTGCTGCAGAACCATCGCTCCATCCGCCGCTACGCCCCGCGGCCGATTCCCGAGGAGATGGTGGAGGCGATCATCCGGAGCGCGCAGGCCGCCTCCACCTCCAGCTACGTCCAGGCGTACACGATCATCGGCGTCACCGATCCGGCGAAAAAGAAGGCCCTCGCTGAGCTGTCGGGCAATGCCCATGTGGAAACGTGCCCGCTCTTTCTCGTCTTTTGCGCCGATCTCAGGCGGCTTCGCGTGGCCGCCGCGCGGCACGGCGTCGAGGCGCAGGTGGAGGGCACCGAGCCGTTCCTGGTGGCGACCGTCGACGCGGCGCTGGCGGCGCAGAACGCGGCCGTCGCCGCCGAGTCATTGGGCCTCGGCATCTGCTACATCGGCGGCATCCGCAACCGCATCGCCGAGGTGTGCCAGCTGCTGGAAATCCCCCGCCTCGTCTATCCCGTGTTCGGCATGACGGTGGGCTTCCCGGCCGACGAGCCGGGGAAAAAGCCGCGCCTGCCCCTGGAAGCGGTGTTCCACCGCGAGCGGTACGAGCCGGAGCGCGACCGGCACCTCGACGTCTACGACGAGACGGTTCGCCGCTACTACACCGAGCGGACGGGCGGCCAGCGCACCCACGGGTGGACGGCGTACATCGCCGGCCTGCTCAAGGAGCCGCGCCGGACGCACATGCTGGACTTCTTGCGCCGGCAGGGGTTCCTGCAGGACACGCTGGGTGCGGCGGGGAGAGGTGAGCGCCCATGACCGCGGGCGGGATGCGGCCCGGCCTTCTCCTCATCGCCCACGGCTCGCGCGACGAAGCGTGGGTCCGGCTGGTCGACGCGGCCCTCGACCGGTTGCGCGCGGCCTTCCCCGGCGTGCCGGCGGCCGCCGGCTACCTCGAGCTGGTCGACGGGCGGCTCATCCCCGACGGCGTGCGCGAGCTTGAGCGCCAGGGTGTCACGGACATCGTCGCCGTGCCGCTCTTTGTCTCGTCGGGCAGCACCCACCTCGACGAGATCGCCTGGGCCCTTGGCTTGAAAGACGAGCCGGAGCTGGAGACCGACCTGACACGCGTGGACACCGCTTGCCGCGTCCATCTGTGCCCGCCGATGGACGACCATCCGCTGATCGCCGCGATCGTCGTGGAACGGGCGCGCGCCCTGGCGAAGGATCCGGCGCGGGAGGCCCTGGTGCTGGTGGGCCACGGCAGCGAGCATCCCGGCTTTCGCGAGCGGTGGGAGTCCCTGCTGGATCGCCTGACGCGACACGTGGGCCAGGCCGTCGGCTTTGGGGCGGCCACCTACGCCACCTTCCACCCGGACACCCTGCGCGACCGCGTGGCGGAAGCGGCCGAGGGCCATCGCGTCGTGGTGGTGCCCCTGTTCCTCAGTGCCGGCTACTTCACGCGCACGGTGATTCCCCAGAAGCTTTCCGGCCTACCCTGCACCTACAGCGGGGAGACCTATCTGCCCCACGAGAACGTCTACCGCTGGCTGGAGGAGACGGCGCGACAGGGCTTGGCAAAGGCGGCCGCGCCGTCGCTGCGCGGGTGACGGCCGCATGCGTGCGCGACTGATCTACAATCCCTCGGCGGGGCGCGAGGAAATCAAAAAGCGCCTGCCCGAGGTGCTGGACGCCCTCGAGGCGGCCGGCCTGGAGACGTCCTGCCACATGACGAAGGGGGAAGGCGATGCCACACGCGCGGCGGAAGAAGCGGTGGCGCGTGGGTTTGACGTGGTGATCGCCGCCGGCGGCGACGGCACGGTGTACGAGGTGGTCAACGGCCTGGCGGAAAAGCCGCGCCGGCCCAAGCTCGGCATCCTGCCCTGCGGCACGTCGAACGACTTTGCCACGGCCCTCGGCATTCCGCGGTCGCTGGCCGGTGCCTGCGCGGTGATCGCCGGCGGGCGCACCAAGGCCGTGGACGTGGGGAAGATGAACGACCGCTATTTCATCAACATCGCCGGCGCGGGATGGCTGACCGAGCTCACCTATGAGGTGCCGAGCAAGCTGAAGACGCTGCTCGGGCAGATGGCCTATTACGTCAAGGGCATCGAGAAGCTGCCGTTCATCTCTCCGCGCCGCGTCGAGCTGCGCCATCCCGGCGGCACGCTGGAAGCCGACGTGATGCTCGTCCTCGTCGCCAACAGCCCTACCGTGGGCGGGTTCGAACGGTTGGCCCCCGAGGCCGACGTGTCCGACGGGCGGCTGGACGTCCTCGTGCTGAAAAAGACCACGTTGCCCGTCTTTGTGCGCCTGGCCAGGCAGGCCCTTGCCGGCCAGCACGTGCGCGATCCGCTGGTGGTGTACTTCCAGACGCCGTGGCTGGAGGCGCGGTCGACGGATCGCGTGCTCGTCAACCTCGACGGCGAGCTGGGCGGCGAATTCCCTTGCCGCATCGAGGTGCTGCCGCGACATCTCGAGGTGTTTGTGCCGTGAAACCGAGCAGCCCCCCGGTGGAACCGGGCGACCTCGTCGAACTGGACATCACCGGCATCGCCCACGATGGCGCCGGCGTAGGCCGCTACGAGGGCTTTACGCTGTTTGTGTCCGGCGCCCTGCCCGAGGAGCGGGTGCGCGCCCGTGTGGTGGAGGTGGCCAAAACCTTCGGCCGGGCCGAGGTGGCCAAGGTGCTCGCGCCCAGCTCCTTGCGCGCCGCGCCGCCCTGCCCGGTGGCGGGCGCCTGCGGCGGCTGCACGCTGCAGCACGTCGCCTATGAGGGGCAGCTCGCCCTGAAGCGGCGCATCGTGGCCGACGCCTTTGCCCGCATCGCCCGCCTCCCCGATGTTCCCGTCCGCCCCGTGCTCGGCATGGACGATCCGTGGCGTTACCGCAACAAGGTGCAGGTGCCCGTCGGGGAGGAGGACGGCCGGCTGGTGGCCGGCTTTTTCGCCAAGGGGACGCACGCCGTCGTCGACCTGAACGGCTGCCTCCTGCAGCCGGGTCCGATGGAGGCAGCGGTGCGCGCCGTCAAGGAGGCGGCCGCCGAGCTGGGCATCCCGCCCTACGACCACGTCCGCCACGAGGGCGTGCTGCGCCACGTCGTCGTGCGCGTCGGCTTTCGCACCGGCGAGGTGATGGTCATCCTCGTGGTGACCACACCGGCCGTGCCGCACCTCGACGAGCTGGTCGCCGCCGTCCGCGCGCGCGTGCCCGGCGTCCGGTCCATCGTGCTCAATGTCAACCGCGCGAAAAGCAGCGTTGTCCTCGGCGACCAGACGCGCCTTCTGTGGGGGCGCGAGGTGATCCACGACGAGCTGGGGGGCCTGCGCTTCGCCATCTCCCCGCGCTCCTTTTACCAGGTCAACCCGCCGCAGACGGAGCTGCTGTACGAACAGGTGCGCCGCTACGCCGCGCTCACCGGGACGGAGACGGTGGTCGACGCCTACTGCGGCGTGGGCACGATCGCCCTCGTCCTGGCCCGCCACGCCAAGGAGGTGTACGGCGTGGAGGTTGTCCCCGAGGCGGTGCGCGATGCGCGGCGCAACGCCGCCCTCAACGGTATCGCCAACGCCCGCTTCGAAGTGGGCCGGGCGGAAGACGTCCTGCCGCGCTGGCGGGCGGAAGGGCTTCGGCCCGATGTTGTGGTTGTCGACCCGCCGCGCAAGGGCTGTGCGCGGCCCCTCCTCGACACGCTGGTGCGGCTCAAGCCGGCGCGCGTTGTCTACGTCTCGTGCAACCCGGCCACGCTAGCCCGCGACTGCCGCATCCTGGCGGACGGAGGCTTTCGCGTCGTCGAGGTGCAGCCGGTCGACCTCTTCCCGCACACGGCGCACGTGGAGTGCGTGGCGCTGCTGGAAAACGAAAACGTCTTGTAGACCGCGAGCATCAACTCGATGGCGGCGGACATGGCCCCAAGGCCGACCAGCCATGCCGCCCAGAACCTTTTTTATCCCCTGTTTGATCATTCGACATTGATCGGCCCGATGGGGACCGCGAGGGAAAGGATCAATACCACGGAACTCCACACATGGGTAAACATGGCCGGTGCTTTCCTCCTCCGTTACGCTTCCGCAAGAACGTGTCGAAACAGTTTGCTGCCACTCGACGCACAGCAGGCTGTACACGACGGTGTCCCGTGCCCGACCCTTGACGACGGGATAGCGCCGCAGAATCCCTTCCCGCACAAATCCGAGTTTTTCAATGGCCCGTGGCGATTGCAGTTTTCGCGCATCGGTGCGCATTTCGATGCGAACCAGACCCAGACGTTCAAAGCCGAAGCGCAGGATGAGCCGCTTTGCTTCCGTGTTGTCTCCTGAGCTCCAAAACGCGCGGTGGATCGTCGTGCCGATCTCCCCCGTGGCATGCTCCTTTTCCAGGCGCACGAATCCCGTCGAGCCGATGACCCGGTTCGTCGGTTTACGGCGCGGGTTTCGAGTGTCCATTCGGTTGCCCGCGGTTGACGACGGAACGTGTTCCGCATATCCTTTAATTAGATAGTTTTCTAATTATCTAATTGAAACCTCGCCATGCGAGAAAGCAAGTTGCCTTCGGCCGAGGAAGGGGATTGCGATGGGACTGTCCGATGTGTTCAAGGCGCTGTCTGACCCGACACGCCGCGCCATCCTCGATCTGCTGAAGGAAGGCGACCGCACGGCCGGCGAGATCGCCGAGCGGTTTTCCATCAGCAAGCCGAGCATCTCCCATCACCTGAACGTGCTGAAGCAGGCCAATCTGGTGCAGGACGAGCGCCGGGGCCAGCATATCGTGTACTCGTTGAACACGACGGTGTTCCATGAGGTGCTGAAGTGGATGCTGACGCTTTCGGAAGCCAAGGGGGGAGAGCGATGAGCAATCCATGGTTGGGTGTCGTGTTGTTTGTCGTGGCGACGGCCATCAGCGTGGTCGCGTACCCGTTTTTGCCGGAGACGGTGCCGATTCACTGGAACATGCAGGGCGAGGCGGACGGTTTTGCCCCGAAGGCGGTGGCGCTGGCGCTCACCCCGGCGCTGATCCTCGTGTTTGCCGGTTTGCTGCGCATTCTGCCGGCCATCGACCCCAAGCGCGAGCAGGTTCGCCGGTTTGAGCGGTCGTACCGCACGGTGGTCAACCTCATTCTTACGCTCCTGCTGGTGATCCACGCGATGGTCGTGGCCAATGGCGCCGGGTGGTCGGTTGACGTTTCCGTTGTCCTACCCCTGCTCATCGGGCTGTTGTTCCTCTTTCTCGGCAACGAAATGCCGCGGTTCCGGCAAAATTTCTTTCTTGGCATCCGGACTCCGTGGACGGTGTCGGACGAGGAGGTTTGGCGGCAGACCCATCGCGTGGGCGGGCGCGTCTTTGTGGTCGGTGGCGCGCTGATGATGGCCGCATCGTTTTTGCCCGCGCCGCATCGTTTTGCGGTCTTTTTGGCCGCGGCGGTGGCAAGCAGCGTCATCCCCGTGGTGCTGTCGTTCGTGTACTATCGGCGCCGCGCGCGGTGAGGCTTCAGGGAGGGGACAAACGGAAGGCGTCCCCAACCAAAAGGAAGGGAGGACATGTGGGTCACCCGAACGATGCGGAATCGAGGCGGCCTGCGGGGCCGCATTGCCGTGGTGACGGGCGTCGGCCGCCTGCAAGGAATCGGTGCCGCCGTGTGCCGGGCCCTCGCCGCCGACGGGGCGGACATCTTCTTCACGTACTGGACGCCGTACGACCGCGCCATGCCGTGGAGCGCGGCGCCGGACGAGCCGGCAATGCTGGAGGAAGAGCTGGCGCGCCTGGGCGTGCGCTGCGCGCGGATGGAGCTTGACCTCTCCCGCCCCGAAGCACCCGAAACCTTGCTGGATGCGGTGGAACAACAGCTCGGTCCCCCGTCGATCCTGGTCAAAAACGCGTGTGATTCTGACCTTGACGGGTGGGATCGGTTGGACGCGGCCGGCTTGGACGTCCATTACGCGGTCAACGTGCGGGCCACCGTGCTGCTCAGCGTGGCCTTCGCCCGCCGGTTTCGCGGAGGGTCGGGCGGGCGGATCATCAACCTGACATCGGGGCAGTCGCGCGGTCCAATGCCCAAGGAGATCGCCTACGCGACAACGAAAGGGGCCATCGACGCGTTTACCGTGGCGTTTGCCGCTGCGGTGGCGTCCCGGGGGATTACGGTCAACGCCGTCAATCCCGGGCCCACCGATACGGGTTGGATGACGGAACAGGTGAAGGCCGAGTTGCTGCCGCGCTTTCCAATGGGCCGCGTCGGCCAGCCGGAGGACGCCGCCCGCCTGATTCGCTTCTTAGCCAGCGACGAGGTGGAGTGGATTACCGGGCAAATCCTCCATTCCGACGGCGGCTTTCGCTACGCGTGAAAAAACGCCACCGCCTTCCGCGGTAAGCGGAAGCGGTGGCGCATTTCTTATTCGCGTAGGTACAGCAATTGTTCCAACTTCTTTTGCCGCTCCCGTTCCCGCAGCACGCGTTCACGGTGTTCCTGGGCCAGTGACTTCCATACCGAGGCGCACACCCCGACCAGAATGGCCGCGAAGGGCAGGGCCACCACGATCGACGCCGTCTGCAGCGCCTTCAGTCCCCCGCTGATGAGGAGCACGGCGGCAATGGCCGACTGCAGAATGCCCCACGTGACCCGCACGCGGCGCGCGGGGTTGAGGCGCCCGTTGGAGGAGAGCATGCCCAGCACATAGGTGGCCGAGTCGGCCGAGGTGACGAAGAAGGTGATGATGAGCACCGTGGCTAGCGCTGCCGCGATGCTGCCAAAGGGCAGGTGTTCGAGGGTGACGAAGAGGGCGGAGGTCAGATCCTCTTGTACCGCCTGGGCGATGTTGAGGCCATCCACGATTTCGAGCTTGAGGGCCAGACCTCCAAAGACGGAGAACCACAGGAAGCTGAACATACTGGGGGCGATCAGCGCGCCGATGACAAACTCGCGGATGGTACGCCCCTTCGATATGCGGGCGATGAACAGGCCGACGAACGGGGCCCACGCGATCCACCAGGCCCAGTAAAACAAGGTCCAGTTGGCCAGCCACGATCTGTCGGTGAACGGGGCCATGCGCAGGCTCATGCTGATGAGATTCTGCAGGTAGCCCCCCAGTGTGGTGGTGAAGACTTCAAGGAGGAACGAGGTCGGGCCCACAAACAGCACCACGAGCAGCAAGCCAACGGCTATGGCCATGTTGACGTTGCTCAGGATTTTGATCCCTTTGTTCAATCCCGTCGTCGCCGAGGCGATGTACATTACCGTAAGGACGAGAATGATGAGCAATTGCGTTGCCAGCTGATTGGGAATTCCTGCCAGATGGGACAACCCGCCGTTGATCTGCAGCGCGCCCAACCCCAGGGACGTGGCCACGCCAAATGTCGTGGCGAAGATGGCCAAGAGGTCAATGGCTTTCCCCAGCGGGCCGTTCACCCTTTCGCCGAGGAGCGGACGAAACGTCGCGCTGATCAGGCCGCCCGTCCCTTTCCGAAACTGGAAGTAGGCAATGGCCAGGGCGATGACCGTGTAAATGGCCCAGGGGTGCAGCCCCCAGTGGAAAAAGGCGTACCGCATGGCCAATCGAGCCGCTTCAGCCGTTTTTCCTTCTGCGCCGAAGGGCGGGTCCACGTAATGGTACATCGGCTCGGCGACGCCCCAGAACACGAGCCCGATCCCCATGCCCGCACTAAAGAGCATGGCAAACCAGGTAAAATCCGAATATTCAGGTTCTTGATCGTCCGGTCCCAGGCGAATCGATCCGTACTTGCTGAAGGCAAGGTAGAGGGCAAACAGCAAGAAGCCAAAGGTAACCAGCAGGTAAAACCAGCCAAACTTTTCGATGATCACGCTCAGCAGCGTGTTCGCCGTTTCGTTTAGGTGGTCCGGCCATAACACCCCCCACAGCACAAACAACAGAATGATGAAAAGCGAAAATGCGAAAACCACGCTGTTCCCTCCTTTTTTCTTGTACGGACGCCGTCACGCTCCTTCACACTCGATTCTAATTATTGCACTTGGTACGTTCTTATTATTGCGCAACGGAAGCAGGAGATCAAATCACAAAAAAACATTATTTACATGATTATGAAATATAAATAGTATTCAAGATCGAGACCTTTGACAACCCGGGTTCATGAATGCGGGCACAAATGGCGAGGCATGTGCCCAATGGCGTATAATGGCTTCAGATCCTGACACAACGGGAGGCGGATGCCATGGATCTGCTGAACAAGGGCGACAGCACAGGGAAGAAGCGCGGCGGTTTCACCATCCTGGGCAATCCGGCCAACGTGCACGCCGGTTTCGGCCGCGGCGTGATCGACCTCAGCGCGGTGGCGCCGGTCATCATCGACGGGGAGGACGCATACATTGACCTGGGCGCGTTGCACGCCAAGAGCGCGGTGGAGCGGGGCATCAAGTGGACGACGAACCGGGACGAGGTGCCGAACGGCAAGCCGTACTGGGTTGTATGGGTCACGGTGGGGGAAAACGAGAAGGGCCCCTATTACAAGGGCGTGGCCGCCTCGTACATGGAAATCGACCGGGAAGCGCGGCGCGGGTACAAGATCCTCGCCGAGCACGTCAACCGCATGGACGCCTCGATGAAGGGGCGCATCTTGGTCGACGAGATGGACGACCGGAGTAAGGCCGTGCTGCGGGCGTTCTTGATGCGCCACAACCCGCAGATGTGGGCCAATTCCCCCGACGAGCTGAAAGCGGCGCTGGCGTAGACCCGGTACGGGACCAATCGCAGCCGGCGGCGGGCTTCCCGGGCGTCCGGAAAGGAGCGCGAAAAGCGGTGAAGACGGTTCTCCTGGCGGGATTTGGGCCCTACGGTCCCTACCGCCTCAATCCCGGTGAGCATGTGGCGCGCCTGCTGAACGGGCAGCAGGTGGCGGGATGCCCGGTCACCGGCGTTGTGCTGCCGGTGTCGTATGCCCGCGCCGGCGAGAAGTTGCTCCGCGCCGTGGATGACCTTCAGCCCGACGCGGTCCTCGTGTTGGAGCTCGCGCCCGGGCTGGACCGCATCGCCCTGGTTCGCGTGGCGATCAACTGCGATGACGGCGGGCCTGACGCCGACGGGGCGACGCGACAGGACGCCCCGATCGTTCCCGGCGGCCCACCCGCCTATTTTGGCACGCTACCGGTTCGGCGCTTGGTTGACGGGCTCATCCAGCGCGGGTATCCGGCGGACATCGCCGATGCCGGCGGGACGTTTGTCGGCAACCACGCCGCGTATTGCCTGTTGCATCACCTGAACGAGAAGGGGCTGGCCGCTGCCTGTGGCCTGGTGCAGTTGCCGGCCACGCACGAGATGGCCGCGTCGTCGGCGGCGCGCATGCCCAGTTGGTCGATGGCTTCGCTGCTGGAAGCGACGCGCATCCTCATCCAGGTCTTGGCCCAAGGCGGAGGACGGACCGCGAGCCCCTCCTAACGCGAGGGGCTTTCACTTCTGGATCGCGTGGCAGATGAAGGACCTGTTTCGTGGCGGACCGCAAAGTTTGGTACAATACTGATTGTGACCTAGGGATTCCGAGCGACGGCTCAGGAAAGTTGAGGGATTTCCACGTGAAGCGGCAACTGGGCGTTGTGATGCTGACGCTGATCACGACTTTTGTCGGATTCGGATTGATCATTCCCGTCATGCCGGAGATGGTGCAGGACGCGGGGGCGGCGCCGGTCCATCTGGGATTCCTCTTGTCGGTGTACGCGGCGGCGTCGTTTGTCTGTTCACCGCTGTGGGGCGCCTTGTCCGACCGCATCGGGCGGCGGCCGGTCATCCTGTCCGGGCTTTTGGGTTTTGCCGTCAGCTTCGTGCTGTTTGGCTTGGCCGAGCACCGGCTGTGGCTGATGTACCTGTCGCGCCTGTTGGGCGGTATCTTTTCCGGCGCGGCCGTTTCCTGTACGGTGGCCTATGTGGCCGACATCACGTCGGAAGCGGAGCGGACGAAGGCGATGGGCCTGGTCGGCATGTCCATCGGGCTCGGCTTCATCCTGGGGCCGGCCGTAGGCGGGTTGCTCGGGGAGCTGGGGCTGACCGTGCCGTTCTTCGCCGCCACCGCGCTCTCGCTGCTCACGCTGCTGTTTGCGTGGCGGGCGCTGCCGGAGTCTCTCGCCCCGGAGCGGCGGACGGCGCGCGCCGAGGGGAGCCCGTCGCGGTGGGCGGCCTTCCGCGGCCCGCTCAAGTACCTTTACATCATTGCCTTTATCGTCTCGTTCACCCTAGCCGGCCTCGAGGGAACGCTCCAGTACTTCCAGATGGCGCGCATCGGGGCGTCCACGTCCCAGATCGGCGTGATGTTTGCCATCGTCGGGATTGTCGGCGCGCTGGTGCAGGGGGGCGTCATTCGCCGGCTGGTCAAGCCGGGCACCGAGGGGCGCGCCATCGGCATCGGTCTGGTGTTGGCGGCCGTCGGCATGTTCCTCATCGTCTTCACGACGAACTTTTGGAACGCCACGCTTTACCTCGCGCTGTTCGGCGCCGGCCACGCCCTCATCCGCCCGTGCGTTACGTCCCTCGTCACGCAGCGGACGACGGTGGGCCAAGGCGTGGCGTCGGGACTGGTCTCGTCGATGGACAGCCTGGGGCGCATCTTGGGCCCGGTGGTGGGGACGGCGCTGTATTCGCTGCACGCCACGTATCCGTTTGTGGCGGGCGCCTTCGTTCTCTTGACCGGCCTGCTTTGCCTGTATGGCTTCTTCACCTTTGACCGCAAACCGATGGCCACCAAGGCCATCTAGCGGTGCGGAACGGCGCTCGTTTCCGGTGGAAGGCGAGCGTTTTCCCCGTTCGGGGAAAGCTATGAGGGGGAAGGCGAAAGGAGGCGTGAGCGTGAGCATGGCGACGGACCGCGACGTGGTTGTCTACACCACTCCCACTTGACCGGCGTGTGTCGCGCTCAAGCGGTTCCTTTCGGAGAAAGGAATTCCTTATACGGAAGTCGACCTGACCGAGGATTATGCGGCGCGCAAAACCCTGATCCAAGCGACGGGTCAGTTGACCGTGCCGCAGACGCGGATCGGCAACGAGTGGGTTGTCGGTTTCGATCCCCAGCGCTTGACCGAGCTGCTTGGCCGCTGACGGTTGGCGCCGGCGGAATCGGTGCGGAACAGGACCGGGACCACCGGTCCTTTTTCCATGCCCCCGCGCGTTGCTGGTACCGGGGAGAAGGAGGCGTAACGGATGGCGGCGTTTCGGCGAAAAGGGGAATGGCTCGAGGTGGTGGTTCCCGAGGCGTGGCAGGGCGGGACGGTCGACGCCGTGCTGGCCGGTCCGCTTCGCGTGCCCGCGCGCCTGCGCCGGGCGTGGTATCGCAAGGGCGCGGTGGTGGTGGGCACGCGCCCGGCCCGGCCGGACGACGCCTTGGCGCCGGGGGCGCGGCTGCGCCTGCATGCCTTTGCGCCGGAGGTGTACGGCGTGGTTCCGGAGCCCCATCCCCTCGAGGTGTTGTACGAAGACGACCACGTGCTCGTCGTCAACAAGCCGGCGGGGATGATCGTCCACCCCGACCGTCCGGGAGGGGGCGGCACCCTGGCCAACGCCGTGGCCTACCATTACCTGCTGCACGGGATTGCCGCCAAGCCGCGCCACATCCATCGGCTGGATCGCGACACCACCGGCGCCGTGCTGTACGCCAAGCACCCGTGGGCCCATGCCGTGCTCGACGCCGAGCTGCGCGAGCGCCGTGTGCGCCGCGAATACGTGGCCCTTGTGGCCGGGCGGCTGCGGAAAAAGCGGGGGACGCTGCGGTTTCCCATTGCCCGCGACCGGCAGGATCGGCAGCGGCGCCGGGTGTCACCGGCGGGGCAGCCGGCGGTGACCCATTACGAGGTCCTCGAAACCTTCCGCGACGCCACACTCGTCCGCGCCTGGCTGGAGACGGGCCGGACGCACCAGATCCGCGTCCATTTTGCGCACATCGGCCATCCGCTCGTCGGCGATGCGTTGTACGGCGGGCCGCCGGCGGCCATCGGGCGGCAGGCGCTGCACGCGTGGCGCATAACTTTTCCACATCCGCTCACCGGGGTGTGGGAGACGGTGGAAGCGCCGTGGCCGGACGACCTCAAGGAGGCGGTGGCCGACGCACGAGGACGAGGGAAGGGGAAGGCGCTGACGAACGCGTAACGGTCGGCATTCCTCGGGATGTGTGAGGGGCTTTTGCAGGCGGAGACAATCCAAGCAGTGCCAAAGGGGAGGGGCGGGAATGGACAAGCGCCTTGCGCGTCAGGTGGTGGAAATTGGGCGCGCGCTGTACGACAAGGGTCTTGTTGCCGGGGCAGAAGGCAACATCAGCGTGCGCCTGTCCGCGGACACCATCCTGATCACGCCGAGCGGCAAAAACAAGGGCGCCTTGACGGAAGACGACCTGGTGGTGGTCGACCTGAGCGGAAACGTCCTGGCCGGCAAACACCGCGTCTCGTCGGAATACCGTTTGCATGCGGTCATCTACCGGGAACGGGACGATGTCGGCGCGGTGGTGCACGCCCACCCGCCGACGGCGACGGCGTTTACCGTGGCCGGCCTGTCGATGATGGATCCCGTGCTGCCGGAGATCGTCGTCACCCTGGGCGGCGTCCCCACCGTTCCGTTTGCCGTACCGGGAACGGACGCGCTGGCCGAGGCGGTTCGTCCGTACCTGGCCGACTTTGACGCCCTGCTGTTGGAAAACCACGGCGCGGTGACGATGGGGCCGGATCTGGAACGGGCGCACCAGAAGATGGAGAGCTTGGAGATGGCGGCGCGCATCCGCTGGATCGCGCGGACGCTCGGGACGGAGCGGCAGCTGACCCGCGACGAGGTGGCGGCCCTCCTCGCCGCGCGGGCATATGCGCCGACGACGGCAGGGCGGCATCCGGGGAACAAGCTATTGAAATGGTTGGAAGACAGAAAAGACGGTTGCAAACCCGTGGATTCCGACACAAAATAAAGTTTGATCTTTTCTTTCTCGCCGCACATTGACCTTGCGCGAAGGAGGAGAGGCCGCCATGTCCACGACCTACCGCCCGCTGACCGAAACGGATGCCGTGGCGTACGTCAAGGAGCGGGGATTCTTTCCGCGGGACGCTGCCCTGACGTGCCGGGAAATCGGCGACGGCAACCTGAACCTTGTCTTTCACCTCGTCGACCCGAAATCCGGGCAATCGCTGATCCTCAAGCAGGCCCTGCCTTACGCCCGCGTCGTTGGGGAATCGTGGCCGCTGACGCTGGACCGCGCCCGCATCGAGGCCGAGGCGCTGCGCATCGAGGGCGAGCTGGCCCCGGGGCTGGTGCCGAAGGTGATCCATTATGACGCGGACCTGGCGCTGACGGTGATGGAGGACCTGTCCGACCACATCGTCATGCGCAAGGGGCTCATGGCCCGCACGGTCTACCCGCGCTTTGCCGAGCACATGGCCACCTTCCTTGCCCGCACGCTGTTTTTCACCTCCGACCTTTACCTGTCGCCGGAGGAGAAGAAGGCCAAGCAGCGCGCCTTCATCAATCCTGAAATGTGCAAGATCACCGAAGACCTGGTGTTTTCCCATCCCTATTACAATGCCGACACGAACCACTTTAACCCGCTCATTCGCGATGCGGTGGAGGCGCTGTGGCAAAACGGGGCCTTAAAGCGGGAAGTGGCCAGGCTGAAGGAGGCGTTCATGACCAAGGCCCAGGCGCTCATTCACGGCGATTTGCACACCGGCTCGATCATGGTCAAGGCCGACAGCACCAAGGTGATTGACCCCGAATTCGCCTTCTATGGGCCCATGGGCTTTGATCCCGGCGCGGTCTTCGCCAATTTGTTGCTGTCCTACGCCTCCCACGAGGGGCACACGCCGAACGAGGCCGAGCGCCGCGACTTTCAGGCGTGGCTCCTCGAGACGATCGAGGCGATCTGGCGCGGGTTTGCCGAGCAGTTTGCGGAACTCTGGGCGGAACACGTCAAAGACGAGATGTGGAACGCCCCGGGCTATCGCGAGGCCTACCTCCGCGCGGTGCTGCAGGATGCCGTCGGCTTTGCCGGTTGCAAGATGATGCGCCGCGTCATCGGCTTGGCCCACGTGGCCGACCTGGAGACGATCCCCGATCCGGCGGTGCGGGCGACGTGCGAGAAGCTGGCCCTGGCCATCGGGCAGGCGCTGGTCTTGCGCCGCGAAACCGTGCAGCGCATTGAGGACCTGACGGCGCTGGTGCGCGACGTGGCGGCGGAAAGGGTGAGCCGCTGATGGACCTTGGCTTTCCCGTCCCTCACCCGCAATCCGTGATCTGGCGCGACGACGGCCTGGTCCTGCTCGACCAGCGCCGCCTGCCGACCGAAACGGTCTACTTGACGCTGAAGACGCCGGAAGAGGTGTGGACGGCCATCCGGGATTTGGCCGTGCGCGGCGCCCCGGCCATCGGCATCGCGGCGGCCTACGGGTTGTACCTCGGGGTGCGCCACGTGCCCGAGGATGACGAGGCGGCCTTTTGGCGCGAGCTGGACCGCGTGGCCGCGTTTCTGGCTACGGCCCGCCCGACGGCGGTCAACCTCTTTTGGGCCCTCGACCGGATGCGGAAGCGGGCCGAAGCCGAGCGGGGCAAGCCGCTGGCGGCGGTCAAGGTGGCCCTCCTGGATGAAGCACGGGCCCTTCAGCGGGAGGACGCGGCGGTGTGCCGGCGCATCGGCGAGCACCTCTTGACGCTGCTTGCCGATGGCATGGGCATCCTCACCCATTGCAACGCCGGCGGGCTGGCCACCGCGGCCTACGGGACGGCGCTCGCCCCGCTGTACCTGGCGAAGGAGCGGGGCTGGCGGCTGCGCGTCTTTGCCGACGAGACGCGGCCGGTGCTGCAGGGGGCGCGGCTGACGACCTACGAGCTTCAGCAGGCGGGCATCGACGTGACGCTCATCTGCGACAACATGGCCGGCTGGGTGATGAAACAGGGCTGGGTGCAGGCGGTTATCGTCGGTACCGACCGCGTGGCGGCCAACGGCGACGTGGCCAACAAGATCGGCACGTACAGCCTGGCCGTATTGGCCAAGGCGCACAACATCCCGTTTTATGTGGCGGCGCCTACGTCGTCCATCGACCTGGCTACGCCGACGGGCGCCGACATCCCCATTGAAGAGCGCCCGGCCCATGAGGTGACGGAAGGCTTTGGTCGCCGCACGGCACCGGAAGGCGTCCAGGTGTACAATCCGGCCTTCGACGTGACGCCCGCCGAGCTGGTGACGGCCATCGTGACCGAGCATGGCATTGTGCGTCCGCCCTATCCGGAAGCCTTGATGCGCGTGGTGACCGAGAGCGGGGGATAAGGCCCACGCTCTCGGTTACTCTTTTTTCCGTTTCGCATTTTGACGACGCACCAGCGGATGGAGACCCGATTTGGTAAACGCCGGGTAGGCGTAATACACGACAATGGCCGCGACCAGGATGCCGGCGACGGCGACGCCGTAGCGCGACAGCGCGTCGATCCATTCCATTGGCCATTCCTCCTCTCGGGAGAGTTGCGCGCCATCCGTGCGGAGACAGATGGGGGTTGACGATGGCGTTTCGCTGTCGGTTGTAGTATGCCCGCGCATACGGCGTTCAGTTGGAATGGAGAGGGAATTTTGCGCTGGAGGTGCGGCGCATACTAAACGTACCGACCCGATTGAAGGGAGGCATGGGCATGGCGCATCGATCCGTGAACAAGGAGAAGCGGCGCGATCCATCCGTTTCCGCACAAGGATTGGGGGGCGGTGAGCGACCGGCGCTGGACCCGGAAGCGCCCGCCGCGAAGCCCTGGGCGAACAACGCGCCGGAGCCGCCGCGGCAACCGAAGGGGTAACGGCAAAAAAGGGATTGATCCCGAATCGGGAGCTGCGACGGCCAGACGTTGTGGCTCTCGTTTTTCCTGGAGAACATTTCCGCCTTGACATTGTGTCTTTCACCTGCTATTAATAGTAATTGCCGCCGCGCGGAGAGGGCGCGGCAACAAGATGACGGTTCCTTGAAAACGGAAGCAGCGCAGCCGACGCGGCCGGAATTTCGGACAAACGCAT
>NZ_BMOF01000048.1 GCF_014646935.1 Calditerricola satsumensis
ATTTTCTCGTGAGTGACCGGCTTCACTTCGGTTAGGTTTTTATGTGAGTTGACACGCCCACAACCGGCGGTTGATCGGGAAGCGGGTGGTCGGGTAGCGGGACGATGGGCGCGTCGCCCCACAAGCGCTCGAGGTTGTAGAACTCCCGCTCCTCGCGATGGAAGACGTGGACCACCACGTCGCCCGCGTCGAGCAAGACCCAGCGGGCCTCGTCGTACCCCTCCATCCCGCGCACGAAGATCCCGTTTTCCTCCAATTTGTCGCGCACGGCCGCCGCGATGGCCTGCACTTGCGTTTCGGAATTGCCGTGGCAGATGACGAAATAATCGGCGATCACCGACAGTCCGCGAATATCCAAAATCAGGACGTTTTGCGCCTTTTTGTCTTGCGCGGCCGTCGCGGCCAGGAGCGCCACCTCTTTGCCCGTCATCCTCCACCCTCCTTGTTCCGCGCTGCGCATGCGCCGATGAGATCATTGTAGGCCAAAAGCGTCAGGGGATATACGCGCATTCCCCGGGAAATGAGGTAGGCGATCGTTCCGCCCAACGCCTTGGCCAGCGCCGCGTCGAGATCCACCTCCGCCAGGCGGCGAATCTCGTCGACCCCTGGAAACTGCCGCCCCGGCTCGATGTAGTCGGCCAGACAAACCACCTTTTCCAGCACGCTCATCCCCGGCCGACCGGTGGTGTGGTAGCGGATGGCGTTCAGCACGTCCTCGTCGGCCACGCCGAAGCGCGCCTTGGCCACCTCGGCGGCGACGGGGCCGTGCCACAGCTCGGCGTCGTAGGCGAGGACGTCCTGGGGAAAGGCGCTCGCCTGCACCGCCGCGCGCAGCCGGTCGATGGGCCAGAACTTGGCGAAGTCGTGCAGAATGGCCGCCAGCTCCGCCTTCGTCGGGTCGGCTCCGTAGCGTTCGGCAAGCCGCACCGCCGCCTCCACCACCCCGAGGGTGTGGAGGTAGCGGGGCTCCGGGACCTCGTCCCGCAGCGCCCGAAGCAACGTCTCGCGGTCAACGCTTCCGTTTCCCATAGACCTCATGCGCCTCCATGTACTGCCGCACCGCCTCCGGCACCAGGTAGCGCACCGAGCGCCCCGCGCGGATCCAGCGGCGAAGTTCGGTGGCCGACAGCGCCAAAAGGGGCATGTCCACCCAATGCAGGGGAATCCCGGGGAGAACGGGGCGTGCATACCCCGGCCGCCCGAGGGCGACGAAGCGGACGAGGGTTTTCAGCTCGTCAATGGCGCGCCAGTTGGGCAGATCGGCGGCCATGTCCGCCCCGACGATGAAGTAAAATTCCGCGTCCGGATGCTGCCGGCGCAGCGCTCTGACCGTGTCCACCGTGTACGAGGGGCCCGGGCGGCGCAGCTCGATGTCGCAAACGCGAAAGGCCGGGTGATCGGCCACGGCCAGCTCGACCATGCGCAGCCGATGGTGCGCCGGCGACACCGCGTCGCGCATCTTGTGCGGCGGCTGGCCGGCCACAACGAACCACACCTCATCCAGGGCCAATTCGTCGCGCACCCGCTCGGCCGCCGCCAGGTGTGCCACGTGCGGCGGGTCAAAGGTGCCGCCGAAGAGTCCAACCTTCACCCGATCACCTCGGCAGTTCGATCCGCTTCTTTTCGCGCGACTCGCGGTACAGCACGATGACGTTGCCGATCACCTGAACGAGCTCCGCCCCCGTCGCCTCGGCGAGCTGGCGCGCCACTTCCTCCTTGTCTTGCGGGCAGTTTTTCAGGACGTTCAGCTTGATCAGCTCCCGCGCTTCCAGGGCGTCGTCCACCTGCTTGATCAAATTGGCGTTTACGCCGCCCTTGCCCACCTGAAAGATCGGCGTGAGGGGGTGGGCCAGGGCGCGAAGGTAGCGCTTCTGCTTGCCGGTCAGCATTCTTTCCCCTCCTTCTCGGCCGCCAGCGCCCGCAGCGCGGCGTCGCGCATGAGCGCCACCGGCGCCGGCCGGCCGGTCCACCGTTCGAAGGCCAAGGCGCCCTGGTGGACGAGCATGCCCAATCCGCCGTGGGTGACGAGCCCCCGCGCCTCGGCTTCCCGCAGCAGGCGCGTCTTGAGCGGGCGGTACACGAGGTCGCTCACGAGGAGGCCGTCGTGGAGCCACTCCGGGGGAAGCGGCGTCTCGTCCGCGTGGGGCACCATCCCCACCGACGTCGTGTTGATGAGCAGTGTCGCCTCGCGCACCGCGTCGGCCAGCCGCTCGGGGGGCACCGCCCAGGCGTCGGCGAACGGGGCGAGGTGTGCCGCCAGCTCCGCGGCCTTCTCCGGCGTGCGGTTGGCGATGGCGATGCGCGATGCGCCGCCCTTGGCCAGGCTGACGGCCACCGCCCGTGCCGCCCCGCCGGCGCCAAGGATGAGCACCCGCTGCGCAGCGAGGTCCACGCCCGTCTCCTCGACCAGGGACCGGACGTACCCGCGGCCGTCGGTGTTCGTGCCCACCAGCCGCCCGTCCGCTTCCACGATCACCGTGTTGACCGCCCCGATCGCCCGCGCCTCCTCGTCGAGCGCATCCAAGAGGGGGACAATGGCCACCTTGTGCGGGATCGTCACGTTCACCCCGCGAAAGGACAGGGCGCGCAGGGCCCGCACCGCGTCGGCCAGATGCGCCGGTGGCACGGGAAAGGCCACGTAGCGCAGGTTGAGGCCCAGGGCCGCGAAGGCGGCGTTGTGCATGGCCGGCGACAGGGAATGGCCTACGGGGTAGCCAAACAGACCCACAAGGCGCGTCTCGGCGGTGATCGTCATCGCGTTTCGCCCCTTACTTCCGTCTTGCCCCGGCGTTCCGGTGCCTTCCACCGCGGCCCACACCGCACCCCCGCCGATCCGCTCACGACGAGCCCGCCGCGCGACGAATTTCGCGGATCCGACGCAGGTGCTCCTCGTAGGTCTTGCTGAACACGTGGGAGCCGTCCGGGCGGGCAACATAGTAATAGAAGTCGTGCCGCTCGGGATGGAGCGCCGCCTCCAGCGCGCCCCGCCCCGGCGCGGCGATGGGCCCCGGCGGCAATCCGGGATAGCGATAGGTGTTGTACGGCGAGTCCACCTTCAGATCCTCGTAGAGCAGCCGCTCTTTGTGCTTCCCCAGCGCGTACTGCACGGTGGCGTCGATCTGCAGCTTCATGCCCTTCTTCAGGCGGTTGTAGATGACCCCGGCGATGCGCCGTCGCTCCTCGGGGCGCTTGGCCTCCCGCTCCACCATCGACGCGATCGTCACCACCTCGTGCAGGCGCTGGGGCGGAATGGCCAGCTCCTTGGCCACCTCGTCGAATCGCCGGCGCATCAGCGCAATCAGCTCGTTCGCGCCGTCGCCCTTCTGCAGGCGATAGGTGTCCGGATACAGGTAACCCTCGAGGCGCCGGTTGCCGGGCGGGAGCTTCCCCTCCACGCCCGCGGGGGGCTTGGCCACCGCCAGGGCCTGAAAAAACGCCGCGCGATCGGCAATGCCCAGTTCGGCCACGCGGTCGGCCATCTGCTCCAGCGTCCAGCCTTCGGGAATGGTCACCGTCACCCAGTCGCGCACGGTACGGCCTTCCGCCAAAAGGGCAACCAGCTCGCCCACGGAGATGTTGGCGGGGATGTCATAGGTGCCCGCCTTCAGCGATTGGCCGGCCGCCCGCCACCGGAAGTACGCCGCGTCGCGCACGAGCCCTTCCGCCTCGAGGTGCTCGGCGATGCGCGCCGTGCTCCAGCCCGGATCGATGGTGATGCGCTTGGCCGGGTTCTGCGGATACTCCAGCGCCGCCCACGCCCCCACGGCCAGCAGGACGGCGAGAGCGGCCGCGCTCAGCCACGCGCGATACCTCCGCATCATCGCCGAACCCGCTCCTAGATCAAGGCGCGACGCAACCCGACCCCGACGCCCTGCGGGACGTGCACGTCAACGAGGGCGCCTGTGCCGCGGACCGAAATCCATCCCAGCCCGGAGATGACGATGTCCACCGGATCGGGGGGCACCTCGAAGGTGTGGCGGACAAACGGGGGGAGGTGCTGCCAATCGCTGCCCCGTGGCGGCGACAAAAGCCCTCCACGGTGCCGCTCGTACAGGGCATCGGCGTTGACCAGCTTGGTGCGATGGATGCGCAGGCGGTTGGACACGTAGCAGACAAAGGACTGCCGCTCGCCGCGCACGAAGTCCAGCCGCGCCAGGCCGCCAAAGAACAGCGTCTGCTGGTCGTTCAGCTGGTACACCCGCGGGCGCAGGGTTTCCTCCGGGATCAAAATCTTGAGGTCCTGCGGGGACACCATGTGGCTGATCTGGTGCGCGTTGACGATGCCCGGCGTGTCGTACAGCCGGCACCCGTCGCCGAGCGGAATCTCGATGACGTCGAGGGTCGTGCCCGGAAAGCGGGATGTGGTGATGGGCCGCCGCGTATCGACGCCGTAGAGAGGAAGAAGCCGGTTGAGGAACGTCGACTTGCCGACGTTCGTCACCCCGACCACATACACGTCCCGCCCGTCGCGCAGCTCCTCAATGGCCTCCGCCACCGCCTCGAGGCGCAGCCCTTTCTTCCCGCTGCACAGCTCGATGCGCGTCGGGGTAAGGCCCAATTCCCGCGTCATCTGTTCCAGCCACAGCCGCACCTTTTGCCAGTTTGTCTGCCGGGGCAAGAGGTCGACCTTGTTCCCCACGAGGAGGACCGGGTTGTCGCCGGTGTAGCGCGCCAGGTCGGGGATCCACGTCCCGTTGACGTCAAACAGGTCGACCAGCTTGACGACGAGGGCGTCGGTCTGGCCGATCCGCTCGAGGATGCGCGCAAAGTCTTCCGCATCCAACCGGACGGTCATCACCTCATTGTAATGCGTAATGCGAAAACAACGCTGGCAGGTGACCTCTTCCCGCTCCGCGAGCACCTGGGCGGGGACGTAACCGGGTCGGGTCTCGTCCTCCGACTGCAGCACCGCTCCGCATCCGGGGCAAATCCGTTTTCCCTGCTTCATCGCGTCTCCCCCCACTTGAGCCAGCCCTTGTGCCGCATCCAGCGAAACGCGAGCCGTTCCAGCCGGCGATTGATCCGCGTCCAGAAGCCTTCTTTCCCGGCGAGGGGAAGGACCAAAATGGTAGCAAACCCCAGGCGCTTGCCCCCCAGCACGTCGGTAAAGAGCTGGTCGCCGACCACGACCACCTGATGGGGGGGCAACTGCAACATGCGCAGCGCTTTGAAAAACGCGCTGCGCATCGGTTTGCGGGCCCGATGGATATAGGGGACGCCGAGGGGATCGGCGAAGGTGGCCACGCGGGTCCGGTTGTTGTTGGAGACGATGACCACGCGAAAGCCGCGGTCCTGCACCCCCTTCAACCACGCCACCACGCGCGGCGTCGCATTCGGGCGGTCGGCTTCCACCAGCGTGTTGTCCAAATCCGTGATGATGCCGCGGATGCCCGCGTTCCACAACGCCTCCAGGTCGATCTGGTAGACGCTGTCAACATACAGGTCCGGAACAAGCCTTCTGAGTAACACCGGGTCACCTCAACCGGGAAAATATCGCCGCATCGTGTGCTCGGCCACTACTATATCATACTTCCCCATTTCCGTGCAGGCGCGATTGGAAAAAACGCGCTTTACCCGCGATCCGATTCGGCCTCTTTCCGCTTGTCGCGCCCCTGTTTGTACAGCGCCTGAAACAATTTCATCAGCGCCCGTTTTTCGATGCGCGACACGTAGGAGCGGGAAATGCCCAGTTCTTTGGCGATTTCCCGCTGCGTCTTCTCTTCCGCGCGCACGAGGCCGAAGCGGTGCAGGATCACCTCGCGTTCCCGCGGGTCGAGGGCATCCAGGTGCGCATAAATCTGGTCCTTCTCCAATTCGAACTCCACCGCGTCGACGACCTCGTCCATCTCGGTGCCCAGGATGTCCGCCAGGGTGATCTCGTTGCCTTCTTTGTCCTGGCCGATGGGATCGTGGAGCAAGACTTCCCGACGCGTCTTTTTCAAGGAGCGAAGGTGCATGAGGATCTCGTTTTCGATACAACGAGCCGCATAGGTGGCCAATTTTGTTCCCTTGTCCATCTGATAACTTTCAATCCCCTTGATCAACCCGATCGTGCCGATGGAAATCAGATCTTCGGTGTCCTCGCCCGTGTTCTCAAACTTCTTCACAATGTGGGCCACCAGGCGCAGGTTGTGCTCGATCAGCTTGTTGCGCGCCTCCCGGTCCCCCTTGGCCATCCGGCGCAGGTACAACGCCTCTTCTTCCTCGCTGAGGGGTTGGGGAAACGCGTTGTTCTTGATGTACGACACAAAGAGCAAGAGGTCTTTCAAGAGCAAGACCAAACCGCCAAACAGGCCGAACACACCCAGCCACCTCCCCGGTGCAGCGGCTTGGTGCTACTGTATGAGGCTGGGCTTCTGTCCGTGTCTGTCCCACAGCATACAGTTTGACTGTATGGTTTTGACGGGGGTATACTAAAGGCAAAAGCCCCGAAATGCGGGAGGTGAAACCCGTGGGGAACGGCGACTCTACCGCATCGGCGAGCTGGCCCGCCGATCGGGACTCAGCGTGCGCACGATCGACTACTACACGCAGATCGGTCTCTTGATTCCCGTCCGGCGAAGCCCCTCGAACTACCGCTATTACGGCGACGACGCCCTGGTCCGCCTGCGGTGGATCGAGCGGCTGAAAGCGGAGAAGTACACGTTGGAGGAAATCCGCGCATGGCTGGACGAAATCGATCACCTGCTGCGCGAGGGCGACTTGCAGAGCCTGGCCCAGCGGATGGAAGAGGTGTTGGCCTCCCTGGAACAAGCGAAAAAGGAGCTGGCCAAGCTGACGCCGGCCCTGTCCCATCTGCAAGGGCAGGACCACGATCGCGTGGCGAAGCAGTTTGCCGCGCGCGCCATGTCCACGCTCCAAGGCATGCTCGTGCTCCTGAGCAACACCCCGCCGACCCTGTGATCACCTTACCGTTTCGGCTGTCGGCGGCAAGAAAGCGCTTCACTCTACAAAATGGAGGGCGGATCCGATGTTCTTCCATCCCATGGATTTCCTGATTTTTGCGGCGTTTGGCCTCGCCCTGTGGGCGCAGATTCGCGTGCAGGGCAATTTTAGCCGCTGGCATGGCGTCCCGGCTGCGTCGGGGCTGACGGGTGCCGAGGCGGCGCGCATCCTGCTCGATCGCAACGGCCTCCACGACGTGCCCGTGGAACTCGTGCCGGGCCGCCTGACCGACCATTACGACCCCATCCACCGCGTCGTGCGCCTGTCGGAGGATGTGTACTACGGGCGAAGCATCGCCGCGCTGTCGGTGGCCTGCCACGAGGTGGGGCACGCCATCCAGCACAAGGTGCGCTACCCGATGCTCGTGCTGCGCCACCGCATGTTTCCCGTGGTCAACTTCAGCGCGTCGCTTGCCCCGCTGTTCCTCCTGGGCGGCCTTCTGCTGCAATGGGCCAACCTGATCGGCCTGGGGATCGTGCTCTTCTCGGCTGCCGTGGCCTTCCAGCTGGTCACCCTCCCCGTGGAGTTCAACGCCAGCAGCCGCGCGAAAAAGTTGATGCTGCAAGAAGGATTTATCGCCCGCGGTGAAGAAAAAGGTGTGGAAAAGGTGCTGAACGCCGCCGCGCTCACCTACGTCGCCGCGACGCTGGTGGCCGTGTTGGAATTGGTCAAGTATGTCATGATCTTTACCCAGGCCAACCGCGAAGAATAATGGAAAGGCAACCGGAACGTTTGGGAAAGGGGGTGTGCCCTTCCCCTTTGTCGGGGAAGGGCGCTGACACCTTGGAAAGTCCGAGTTTCCCTACCGTCCTGCTCAATCTGTTTGTGGTGTTCCTGCTGGTGTTCTTGAACGGGTTCTTTGTCGCCGCCGAGTTTGCCATCGTGAAGGTGCGCCAGTCGCGCATCCTCCAGCTGGTGAACGAGGGCAACCGCCGTGCGCGCTTCGCCCAGCACGTGACGAACCGCCTCGACGCGTACCTCTCGGCGTGCCAGTTGGGGATCACCCTCTCGTCCCTCGGTTTGGGTTGGGTGGGGGAGCCGGCCATCGCGCGGATGATCGAGCCGGCCCTCAAGCCGCTCGGCGTTCCGCCCATGGCCGTGCACAGCATCGCGTTCGTCGTCGCGTTCTCCTTCATCACGTTCCTGCACATCGTGCTGGGCGAGCTGGCGCCCAAATCCATCGCCATCCGCAAGGCGGAACCCGTCACGCTGTGGCTCTCCCCGCCGCTGATGCTCTTTTACAAAGTGATGTATCCGGTCATCTGGTTCTTGAACGGCACGGCAAATTGGTTCTTGCGGCGCATCGGCATTGAACCGGTCGACGAGCTCCAGCAGGCCCACACCGAAGAGGAGATCCGCATCCTCGTCAAGCAGAGCCATCAGCGCGGCCTCATCGATCAAACGGAGCGCGTCCTCGTCGACAACGTCTTTGAATTTTCCGAACGGGTGGCCCGCGAAGTGATGGTGCCGCGGACCAAAATGGTCGTCTTGTACCTAGAAGATTCCTTTGAGGAGAACCTCAGCATCGCCCGCGAAACGCGCCATACACGCTATCCGGTGGCCGAAGAGGACAAGGACAACATCATCGGCTTCGTTCACGTTTCGGATCTGTACGCCGAAGCCCTGAAACCCGGCAAGGACAAGAGCCTCAAGCCCCTCATCCGCCCGATTTTGACCGTTCCGGAATCGATGGAGCTCAGCCAAGTGCTGCGGCTGATGCAGAAAAAGCGCGTGCACATGGCCATTGTCGTCGACGAGTACGGCGGAACGGCGGGGCTGCTCACCCTCGAAGACATTCTCGAGGAAATCGTCGGCGAGATTCAAGATGAATTCGACGATGAGCGCCCCTTGTGGGAAAAGAAGGGCGACGTGTATTCCGTCGACGGGCGCGTGCTGATCGAGACGGTCAACGAGCTGCTGCAGCTCGACATCGAGAACGAAGAGGTCGACTCCATCGGCGGGTGGGTCTACGCCCGCCTGGAAGGGGCGCCGGAAGTAGGGAAGACGGTGGTGTACGACAACGTGCTGTTCGAGGTGGCGGAGATGGACCGGCTGCGCATCTCCCGCTTGAACATCAGGCGCCTGCCGCCGGAGACGGCCAGCGCCGCCGCGGACGATGCCACCGTGGAAGCCACGGTGGAACAGCGGTGACGCTGCCCTCTAGACGACGTCAAAAAACACGAACAGGTACACCCACACCGCAAACGCGAGGGCGGCGAGCAGCACCCCCACCCACACGACGGCAAAGGCGGCAAACCTGCGCCCCGCCGTCCGGGCCAGCCCGTTCCACACCGCGGGCAACACCAGCAGGATCAGCCCCAAAAACACCGCCAAGAAGGGGCCCAAAAAGAGCAGCTCTTCGTACAGCACGGCCACCCCTCCTCGTCTTGCGGGTGTGCCGTGTTAGGGTATGCGGCAAGGTCCGGGGCGGTTATTCGTTTGCCGCCACCACCCTCATCACCTCGCCGAACAGGCGGGTGGCCTGGTTTTTGCCTTCTCGGCTCTGCCCGCGCACCAAGACGGCCACCGCGTAACGCGGCTGTGGTGCAGGCCCAAATCCCACAAACCAATGGTGATTGACCTGACGTTGGCCCAGGACTGCCTGGGCCGTTCCGCTTTTTCCGGCAAGTTTCCAGGGATGGGCGCCCAGCGCCGTTCCCGTCCCCTCCTCCACCACCCCGCGCATGAGCTTGCGCAGGCGGTAGGCCGTGTACGGCGAAACGCCCGACGCGTCGGGGAGACGCCGCTTGGAAAACACGACAAAGGATGCGCCGGTTTGGTAGCGCAGCTCCGTCGCCACCCGCACGGAGACGGGCGTTCCGCCATTGAGGAGCGTCACGACGAGATTGGCCGCCGCCAGGGGCGTCAGGCGCACATCGCGCTGCCCGATGGCCGTCTGAACGAGTGCCCCCTCGTCCGCCTTCTCCTCCGGGCGGGCAAACACCTGGCCCGCTTCCTCTTCGGCAAACTGGGCCAGTCGCGGGAGGCGAAAAAAGGGCGCCTCCGCCCAGCCCACGGTGCCGACGACGCCGAGGGCCCGCGCATACCGTTCGATCGTCTCGCCGCCCAGGCGCCTGGCCAGCTCGGCAAACACGAGATTGCACGACTGGGCGAACCCCTCGGCCAGGGTGAGGTGGCCGTGGCCACCTGGTTTCCAGCAGGAAAAGCCGTACCGGCCCAGCTCGCCGGAACAGAAGAAGCGCTCCTCCTCCGTCGTCACACCCTCCTCGAGGGCGGCGGCGGCGACGACGATCTTGAACACCGAACCCGGCGGCGTGCGCATCAGGGCGCGGTTTCGCCACGCGTCTCCCGTGGCGTAGGGATGGCGCGGATCAAAGGCCGGGCGGCTCACCATGGCCCGCACCTCCGCCGTTTTGGCGTCGAGGACGACGATCGCCCCGTCGCGCAAGGGAAAGCGATCGGCGACGCGCTCCAGCGCCTGCTGCAGCGGGCGATCAAGGGTGGTCACCAGTTCCAGCGGATAGAAGGGGTTGTCCGGCGCGCGAAGGCGGAGGCCCAGGCCGGACAGCACATTCCCGCGCGCGTCGGTGAAGTAGGCCAGCGTTGTCGACCCCACCCCCTGCAGAAAGGGCTCAAAGGACCGCTCCAACCCCGCGGCGCCGACCAACTGGGTGAGCGGCACGTCCGCGCGCCCCCACCCCTCCCGGTACAAGCGGCGCACCAGATCGGGGTTTTGGCTGACAAAGCCAAGCACATGGCGCGCCACGCCGCCTTCCGGATAGCGCTCGGCAACCGAGAAGACGCGCACCTCGGGAAGGCCCAGGGCCGCGACGGCGCGCGCCTGTTTCGCCGTGAGGGCCACCAGGCGGCCGCGGGCGTCGCGCCAGAAGTCAGGACCCTTCGCCTCCCGAAACCAGCGCGCAAGGCGGTCGGGATCGGCGCGGAGAATGGCCGCCAGTCGCCGCGTGGCCGCGTCGTCGGGCACCGCGCGCCGCGCGACGGGCAAAAAGGCCAGCGCGCACACCGTGCGCCCGGTGAGCGGCCGCCCCTGGCGATCGACGATGGGCCCGCGTCCGGTGTCGAGCACGAGCACGCGCTCCCGCTGGCGCACCGACGCCTCCACCAGGTCGATGCCGCGCTCGGAGAAACTGCGCTGCGCCCACACCTGAATCCATCCCAGCCGTCCCAAAAGCGCCGCCCACATCACTGCGCCAACCACAAGCAGCGCGATGAGGCGGTTGCGGTGCCGCCCTCCCTGCGCCGCATCCATCGTCCCATCCTCCCCGCGAGCGGGATACTGGATAGGATAGCCAGGATCGCGGCAGGGCAAACGGGGCCAACACCGTCCTGGAACCGAAAGCCGGTCTCGTTGCGAGGAAAACGGAAAGCGGCCCGCATGGCTCGGGCCGCCGCTTTCGCTGGCGCGCGTTTGTGCACGCAAGATACGCGGGGCACCGGTTCAGCGCCCCGCGTTTTCTTCCTCCTGGAAATAGAGCCACTCGTCGAAGGCTTCCGCCGCCCGCTCCCATTCGTCCTCATCCTCGATGGGTTCCACGGCAACCGGACCGTCATTCCCGAAGCGGACGCGGAAGAGATACCAGTCTTCCCCGTCCGCGTCGCGCCGCCCCTTGAGCACGGCGTAGACCGTGCCGTCCAGGTCAAACTCGGTCAGCACACGGTAGCGCTCCTCCGACCCGTCGCCGACGAGGGCCACCTCGTCGCCCATCGCCTCGCGCAGGTAAAAGACCTCGCGGGCCATGCGCGGTTCCGTCATCGCTTCGCCTCCCTGCCGTCCGCCGCATCGGCCTCGTCGTCCTCCCCCGCGTCGTCGGCGTCGCCGTCCAGCACGCCTTCCTCGGCGAGGGTCTGGTAGGCGTCCTCGATCACCTGCCAGGCGGCGTTGAACTCGTCCTCGTCTTCAACGGGAGCCAGGCTGCCGTCCTCCTCCAAGCGGAACAGGAAGACGTCTTGTTCCTCGTCGTTGATCTGCTCCTCGGGCACCAGGGCAAAATAGCGGGTCCCGTTGTGCTCGAACTCGTACATCACGCGAAAATCCCGTTCGTCCTCCCCATCCACCAGCGTCACCGGATCGCCCACTTCAATCGGCTCCTGCATCGCCATGCCATTCCCTCCTTTTGGCGTCCAAATACCCTTGCAACATGACCGCCGCGGCCACCTTGTCGACCACCTGCTTGCGCCGGCGCCGGCTGAGATCGGCCTCAAGGAGCGTCCGCTCGGCCAGCACCGTGGTCAGCCGCTCGTCCCACAGGTGGACCGGCAAGGTCAGCCGCTTTTCAAGAAAGCGCGCGAAGGCCTGGCACCGTTCGCCGGTCGGCCCCAGGGTGCCGTTCATGTTCCGGGGCAGGCCGACGACGATGGCCGTCACACCGTACTGTTCGATGAGACGCTGAAGAGCGGCCACATCGGCTTCCTTCGACGTGCGGCGGATGACGGCGACGCCCTGGGCGGTCAGGCCCAGCTCGTCGCTCACCGCCACGCCGATGGTCCGCTCCCCCACGTCCAGCCCCATGATGCGCATGGCAACCGTTCCCACTCCTAGTCTGATCCGCCGGCGCACCCGTCATGCACCGTGCCCGCGGCGCGCCGCCCTTAGAAGCGGCACCACGCTCCGCCGGCCGGGCGGCGCCGTCCCCAAGCCGCGGTCACTCCCGGCCGTTCACCTGCAGGTAGTGCTTCACCAGCTCTTCGATCAGCTCGTCGCGCTCCACCTTGCGAATCAGCGTGCGGGCGTTGTTGTGGCGGGCAATGTAGGCCGGGTCGCCCGACAAGAGGTACCCCACCAGCTGGTTGATCGGGTTGTATCCCTTTTCCTTGAGGGCGTCGTAGACGGTGAGGATGACGTCGCGCGGCGAGATGTCCGCGCTGTCCTCCTTCACGCGGAAACGCATCGTCTTGTCCATCGAACTCATGGTCCGGTGCCACCTCGCTCCAGCGGTCCTAACGGTACAAATTCGCCGCGAAGGGCCGGTTTCCTCTTCGCGGCGACACGGGTTTTTTTGCCCCTTGTCATGGCGAAACCCGCGCGCGGCTCCCACCTGCGCCGCGCGACGCGCTCGCCCGCCTTCGCGTCAGCCCACCTGCACCGCGCGCACGAACTCCTTGACGTAGCCAAGCGCCTCGTCAAGCCGCTGCGGGTCGCGGCCCCCGGCCTGGGCCAGGTCCGGACGGCCACCGCCGCCCCCGCCGCAGCGCGCAGCCACTTCCTTGACGAGCTTCCCGGCGTGGAAGCCGCGCTGCACGAGGTCCGATGTGACGCCGGCAACGAGGCTAACCTTGCCCTCGCGCGCCGTGCCGAGGACGACGATGCCCGAGCCGAGCTTCTTCTTCAGCTCGTCGCACAGGGCGCGCAGGCCGTCCATGTCGACGCCGCTCACCTTGGCGGCGATCACCTTCACCCCTTCCACCGTCTCGGCCCGCTCGGCGAGGGACTGGGCCTCGAGGCGACTGAGCCGCGCCTGCAGCGACTCGTTCTGCCGCTCCAGCGCGCGCAGCTCCTCCTGCAGGTGCTGGATGCGTGCCGGCACGTCGCTGACGTGGCCCGCCTTTAGCATGTCCGCCGCCGTGCGCAGCAAGTCGAGCTGCTGGCCCACGTATTCGTAGGCGTGGCGGCCGGTCACCGCCTCGATGCGCCGCGTGCCGGCGCCGATGCCGCTTTCGCTGACGATCTTGAAGAGGCCGATTTCCGCCGTGTTGCGCACGTGGCAGCCGCCGCACAGCTCGAGGCTGTAGTCGCCCACCTGCACGACGCGCACAATATCGCCATACTTCTCCCCGAAGAGGGCCATCGCCCCCATGGCCTTGGCCTTCTCCAGCTCGGTGTGGAAGATGGTCACGTCGATTCTCTTCCAGATTTGCTCGTTCACCCGCCGCTCGATGCGCTGAAGCTCCTCGGCGGTGAGGGCGCTGAAGTGGGTGAAGTCGAAGCGCAGCCGGTCCGGCGCCACGAGGGAGCCGGCCTGGTTGGCGTGCTCGCCGAGGATCTCCTTGAGGGCCTTGTGCAGGAGGTGCGTGGCGGTGTGGTTCTTGACGATGTCGGCGCGCGCCGCCCTGTCCACCGCCGCCATCACCGCGTCGCCGACGCGCACCCGGCCGCGGACGACGCGCACGGTGTGGACGTGCTGGCCGTTGGGGCCCTTCTGCACGTCGTCCACCTCGAGCTCCCCGTTGGGCCCAACGATGCGCCCCTTGTCGGCCACCTGGCCGCCGCTCTCGGCGTAGAAGGGCGTCTCGGCGAGGATCACCTGGGCCGTGTCGCCCTCGGCCACCTCGTCGACGAGGGCGTCGTCCTTCACCAGGGCGGCGACACGGGTCTCCACCTCCAGCCGGTCGTAGCCGACGAAGGCGCTTTCCATGGTGAGGTCGCCCAGCACGCCGCCCTGCACGCGCATGCCGCTCACCTCACCGCGCGCCGCCCGCGCCCGCTCGCGCTGCTTGGCCATCTCCGCCTCAAAGCCGTCCCGGTCCACCTTCAGGCCCTGCTCGGCGGCAAAGTCCTCGGTCAGGTCGAGGGGGAATCCGTAGGTATCGTACAGGCGGAAGGCCTCCTCGCCGGTGATCGTGTCGCGCCCCTCACGTTTGGCCGCGTCGACGAGTTCCTGCAGCAGGGAGAGGCCTTCCTCCAGCGTCTCGTGGAAGCGCTCCTCCTCGGTGCGGATGACGCGGCGGATGAGGTCGGCCTTTTCCACCACTTCCGGGTAGTAATCGCCCATGATGGCGCCGACGACGGGCACCAGCTCGTGAAGGAAGGGCCGGTCAATGCCGAGCACCTTGCCGTAGCGCACGGCGCGGCGCAGGAGCCGGCGGATGACGTAGCCGCGACCCTCGTTGCCCGGCAGCGCCCCGTCGCTGATGGCGAAGGTGACGGCGCGCACGTGGTCGGCGATCACCTTAAAGGCCACGTCCTGCTCGCGGTCATCCCCGTAGCGCAGGCCAGAGAGCTCCGCCGTGCGGTCGATGATCGGGCGGAACAGGTCGGTGTCGAAGTTGGTCGGCACGTCCTGCAGGATGGAGGCCATCCGCTCCAGGCCCATCCCGGTGTCGATGTTCTTCTTCGGCAGCTCGGTGTACGTGCCGTCGGGGTTGTGGTTGAACTGGGAGAAGACGAGATTCCACACCTCGAGATAGCGCTCGTTCTCCCCGCCGGGGTAGAGCTCCTCGGGGCTCTTCGCCGTGTGGTTGAGGTGCGCCCCGCGGTCGTAGAAGATCTCCGAGCACGGGCCGCAGGGACCTTCGCCGATGTCCCAGAAGTTGTCCTCGTGGCGGATGATGCGCGCCTCGGGCAGGCCGATCTTCTTGTGCCAGATTTCGAAGGCCTCGTCGTCCTCGGGGTGGATCGTCACGCTGAGGCGGTCGGGATCAAAGCCGATCCACTCCTTGCTGGTGAGGAACTCCCACGCCCAGGTGATGGCCTCTTCCTTGAAGTAGTCGCCGATGGAGAAGTTTCCGAGCATCTCGAAGAGCGTGTGGTGGCGGGCCGTCTTCCCGACGTTCTCGATGTCGTTGGTGCGGATGCACTTCTGGGCGTTGGCGATGCGCGGGTTGTCGGGCACCAGGCGGCCGTCGAAGTACTTCTTCAAGGGGGCCATCCCGGCGTTGATCCACAAGAGCGACGGGTCGTCGATCGGCACGAGCGGGGCGCTCGGCTCGATCTTGTGCCCCTTGGAGGCGAAGAAGTCGAGGAATTTCCGGCGGATCTCGCTCGCTTTCATGCACCCATCCCTCCGTCCGTGGTCTTGCGTCCGAAACAAAAAACTCCCGCCCCTCAGGGACGAGAGTTGGCTCTCGCGGTACCACCCTGCTTACGCGAACGGAATGCGCACGCCACCGGTTCCCGGTTGGGGCTCCGCATCACCTCCCGGGTTCCGACGCGCAATGCGGCCGTCCGCGTCGCTCGGCACGATAACGGCGTGTCACCGGCGGGGTTTGCCCGCGCTCCGGGGTGGCCTTCGACCGCTCTTCTTCTAGAGGCCCTTCCAGCCCAAGGGGCCTCCTCTCTGGAGAAGGGCTGCGGTCTACTTCGCCCCGTCATGGCGTTGGGCAGGTGTGTGGACATGCAAGTTGTCAATGTTAAACGTAGCAGAAGGGGCGGGGGGTTGTCAAGGAAAGGAGAAGCATCTCCAACTCCCTCCCCCGATTATAATTCTGCGAAGTTTTTCTGGCTATAGTTTCGTCGAATTCTATGAAGTTTTTAAGCTGAGTTCACGAGAAAAACTTCGCAGAATAACAGTTCTGTGAAAAAATAATCCCGTGACTGAGGATTTGACGCACATACCCTCGACTGTGCCGAAGGAGTTCCATAAAACAAAAATGAAACTACCAATTCCCCTATCAGTAAAATGATATTAAGAATGAGAGCATTAGTACTGTATGGTTGTTTAAAATGATCACGTCCAAAATTGTGGTGTAAAATTCCCCTGGCTTCAGTAGTGGTGGAATTAGGCGACTGGATTGCCCTGTTTCTCAGCTTCTTGGGCAGTTAAACGTTCTTGCTCTGCTTCCACTCAAAATAAGCCGTCATATCGAGGTATTTCCGACCCTGTTGTCCATTCCTCGTCGATTTCCATGAGAACAGCGCCCAGCAACCGTTCCGCCGAAGCAACAGTCGATGGCGTTTTCGATTTTGCGAACCAGGTGATCCTGAGGCACCAATTCGTCCAACGAAACAACGGTAAGCTGGTAACGGCCTTCGGCCGATTGTTTTCTCAGCATGTGGCCACCTCTGCATGGATGAGATAAGAACCCTATTCGACAAAAAAGCGTGTAGACCTTGTACATCCCGGTACTTTGTCTACACGCTGTAACCCCAGGGATTCCCCCTGGGGGTTTTAATTTCAATCCCCACCCGGCTCTTATTGGCGGATGTATGCGTACGACCAGACGCTCGTGGTCGCCGGGCCTCCTCGTACTGAATGGCACCCCTTCCGTCAAATCGGATATTCCCGGCTTTGCTTCTGCACCGACACCCACTTCGGAATCGTAAACTCTTCCACAATCCACGGGTTGCCGAAGCGGCCCACGCCGCTGCACTTGTTCCCGCCGAAGGGCGTGTTGGGTTCGCAGTTCACCGTCTGGTCGTTGACGTGGGTCATGCCGCTGTCGATTTCAAGCGCCAGCTTTTCGCCCTTTTCGATGTCGGACGTGAAGATCGCGGCGCTCAGGCCGTATTCGGTGTCGTTCGCCATCGCGATCGCTTCCTCGTCGGTTCGGGCCTTGATGATCGAAGCGATCGGGGCAAACAGCTCGGTTTGCGCCAGCTTGCTGGCGTTGTCCACATCGACGAAGACGTACGGGGTGAGGACGTTCCCGATCCGCTTGCCTTCCAGCGCCACCTTCACGCCTTCGCGCTTGGCCTCCTCGATGATCTGCAGCGCCTTTTGCATCTGCCGCTCGTTGATGATCGGGCCGACGATCGTCTTCGGATCGGACGGGTCGCCGCAGGGCAAGGTCTTGACCTTCTCTACAAACTTGGCAACAAACTCGTCGTACTTGTCCTGGTGGACGATGATGCGGTTGATGGCCATGCAGATCTGGCCTTGGTGGACGAACTTGCCGAACACCGCCGCCTCCACGGCCTTGTCAACGTCGGCGTCGGACAGCACCACGAAGGGGCTGTTGCCGCCCAGCTCAAGGGCCACGCGTTTCAGGTTCCGGCCGGCGATTTCCCCGACCTTCCGGCCCACGGCGGTGGAACCGGTGAAGCTGATCAGTCGCGGAATCGGGTTGGTGAGCATGTCGTCGCCGATTTCCGCGACTTCCGTCAGAATGACGTTGAGCACGCCTTTGGGAAGCCCGGCCTCCTCGAAAGCTTTGGCGATCACGGAGCCCCCGCTCAAGCCGACTTGCAGATCGGGCTTGTGCACCACCGCGTTCCCCAGCGCGATTGCCGGGACAATGGTGCGCATGGAGAGGTACAGCGGGAAGTTGAAGGGCGAAATCGACGCGATCACGCCAATCGGCAGGCGGTAGATGCGGTTGATCTTACCGGGCACCACAGAGGGCACTTCACGGACCTTGTTGATCTCATCCGCGTAGTTCAGCGCCTCCTGCAGCTCAGCAAGGGTCAAGTCGATCTCGATGTTCGCCTTCAACACGGTGCTGCCGGTTTCCCGGACGAGGAGCGAAACGATCGCCTCGCGGTTCTCCGTAAAGTATTCGATCACGTTGCGAATTACCCGTTTCCGTTCTTCAGCCGTCGTCTTGGCCCACTGTTTTTGCGCTTGCTGTGCCGCTTCAAACGCTTCCTGAAGCTGTTTTTTCGTGGCCAGGCGAACGGTCGTGATGACGGAATTGTCGTACGGATTCAAAATGTCAGACGTACATTCGCTTTGGCCCTCGACCCATTCCCCGTTGATGAAACTTTTGTTCAATTCCTCAAACCGTTGCATGATGCGTGCCTCCTTGTGAGCAAGTCCGTTGCCATGGCCCCTTCTGCATCACGGGCGAGTTTCGCGCACCGCTTTCAACTTCATTATGTGAAGATTTTTTGACAATGTCAAGGTATTATTAACATATGATAAAAATACTAACATCATTTTCTACACTCGTTCGATTCGTTCTGGTGTGAATGTCAACAACCTTCCTCAGCCGATCATTCACGTCCATTTTAGCAAATCGAAATTGTTTCGGTAACGCTCAAACTTTGGACGAGGTACAACCGTACCGTCTGCCTTGACATTGCAGAGTTTTATTGTGTAACGCCCTTTGTTCTTTCCACTTCGATTCCGAACCGCGTGTTGAACAAGCTCTAACGAAGGAATAACCCAATAAGCATCGGCCTGTTCTGAATAAAAAATAAAGTAATAGTTCGGTCGAGGGTTGATAATTTCCATCGCTGCGAAAAGACCAGCATTACTGGGTTTGCAATCCTTTGACCGTGCTTTGATCTGAATTTCAAGGTACCGGATTTCCCCATCCAGTTGAGTCCGTATTCTTGTGTAAAAAGGACTCTCTGAAAAAAGTCAGAGAGCCATTTCC
>NZ_BMOF01000049.1 GCF_014646935.1 Calditerricola satsumensis
TGAGGACGGAGGCGGTCACCGCGACGGTTTGGGAGGAGGGTGCCGCCGGCTGTGCGGAGCTCCCGGACGGAGGCGCCGGGGTGGTGCTGACCGGGCGCACGTACTGGGCGGACACCCATCCGGTGCGGCCGTTGGGGAGGCGGACCTGCAGCCAGCCGGCCTGCTGTTTTTGCACCGTCAGGCGGGTGTCGCGCTTCACCTTGGTGACGATGGCGTAGGTGGTGCCCGGTCCGCTCCGGACGTTGAGGACGGAGGCGGTCACCGCAACCGTTTGGGAGGAGGGTGCCGCCGGCTGTGCGGAGCTTCCGGAGGAAGGCGCCGGGGAGGCGCTGACCGGGCGGACGTACTGTCCGGACACCCACCCGGAGCGACCGTTTGGCAGGCGGACCTGCAGCCAGCCGGCCTGCTGTTTTTGCATCGTCAGGCGGGTGTTGCGCAGCACCTTCGTGATGATGGCGTAGTGGGTACCCGGTCCGGCCCGCACGTTGAGGACGGAAGCCGTGACGGCGACCTGGGAAGCTGTCGCGGCCTGAACCGTATGGATCGGCAGGTACGCTTCCAAAGTTGACGCGAGAAGGGCGAGCGCCATTGCCACCGCCAAGCGGCGCGATTTGGGGTTGGCGTTCATGGCGATCGCCTCCTCCTCTGAGGGTTCTTACCGTTGTTCCATCATTCGACAGGGACGCGAAAAATCCTGTTCCGTGTCGGAAAAATGGGCATTTGGACCGGGGAAAAAGGACGGTATGGACCCATGAAAAACGGAAATCCTAATCCTCGGAATGGCAAACCGAGGAGGCTTTCCAATGCGGCAACATGACCAGGAACAGCTGGCCCAAGAGATGGCGCGGCGCCTGATGAGCGTCGATTTTCACGACTTTTTGGAACGCGCCTCCCGCTTGGACGACGTGGAACTGGCCCGGGAATGGGGGCTTTCGGTGTGGGAGGTGCGCATGCTGCGCAGGCGCATCCAGCGGCGCTAAGCGCTTTTCTTTTCGCGCCAAAAGCCCTATAATAGCCGTGATGCAAAACGTGAGCGGTGCACATGGCAATTCGTGAGGGCATCCCGGGAGATACCGGGGTTTTTCCGTTGAAAGGGGAGATGGGCCGGTGCGGCTGTTTGTCGAATGCGCGGAACCCTACGCGCGGGAATTGGAACTGATCGCCAAGCTCTTCTTTGATGACCTGGCTTTTCTGCGCGACGCGACGGACGGGGCCTCGTGGCGCGCCCGCGTGACGGTCGAGGAGGGCGACGGTGACGAACCGGTTCGCGCGAAGGCCGAACTCAGGACGCCGGAGCGGACCTATCGCGCGGAGCACGCGCGCCCGGTGCGCTTTGTGGGCGAGGCGCGCGCGCGGCAGAAGGCGGCCAAGAAGGCGGCGGCGTACGTGTTTCTCGATGTGTTGGAACAGGCCACCGGCGTGCGCCAGCCCTGGGGCGTGCTGACCGGCGTGCGGCCGACAAAGCTGTACCACCAGTTCGTGCAAGCCGGGCACACGCCTGAGGAGATCGCCGCCATCCTCGAAAGCGAGTACCGCCTGACCCCGGAAAAGGTGGACCTGCTTGCCCGCATCGTCGCCCGCCAGCGCACCGTACTGCCCGACTTGTACGAGCTGGACGGCGAAGTCAGCTTGTACATCGGCATCCCCTTCTGCCCGACCAAGTGCGCCTACTGCACCTTCCCGGCCTACGACATCCGCGGCCAGCAGGGCTCGGTGGACGACTTTCTGCGCGCCCTCCTCGACGAGATCGCCCAGGTGGGCGCCTGGCTGCGCGAGCGGAATCTTCCCGTCACGTCGATCTACGTTGGCGGGGGCACGCCGACGAGCCTTACCGCCGAGCAGCTGGACACGCTGCTTGACGCGTTGCGCGCCCACGTGCCGCACGTCGACCGGGTGCGCGAGTGGACCGTCGAGGCCGGTCGTCCGGACACGATCACGCCGGAGAAGATCGCCGTTCTGAAGAAACACGGCGTCGGCCGCATCAGCGTCAACCCGCAGTCCTTCACCCAGGCCACGCTGGAGGCCATCGGCCGCCATCACACGGTGGGGGAGACGATCGAGGCGTTTCACTTGGCCCGCCGGATGGGCGTCGACAACATCAACATGGACCTGATCATCGGCCTCCCCGGAGAGGGCACAGGCCACCTGCGCCACTCCCTGGACATGGTGGGCCGGCTTCAGCCCGATTCGCTCACCATCCACACGCTGGCCTTCAAACGCGCTTCGGCGATGACGCAGAACCGCGAGGCGTACCGGGTGGCCTCCCGCGAGGAGATCCACCGGATGATGGCGCTGGCCGCTTCGTGGACGGCTGCCCACGGGTACCATCCGTACTACCTGTACCGGCAAAAGAACATTCTCGGCAACCTCGAGAATGTTGGGTACGCCAAAGACGGGAAAGAGAGCGTCTACAACATCATCATCATGGAGGAGCGGCACACGATCATCGGCCTTGGCTGCGGTGCGGTGAGCAAGATCATCCTGCCGGGCACGGACAGGGTGATCCGCTTTGCCAACCCCAAGGAACCGAAGGCGTACATCGCGCATTCTCGCGACACGCTGGCCAAGAAGCTGGCGCTGCTCGATGAGGCGTACGGGGCAAAGGCGGCGACGGCGAGCGCATGAGGGACAAAGACAGAAGCGAGCGAACGGCCGTTGGCATGGGTGCGCAACGGGGTTCGCTCGTTTTTGCGTTATCCAAGCGGATTGACGAAAATCAGTCGTTCTCCCCGTCAGAAAACGCATCGAATTGAGTCAAAAAAAAGTGATGTTTGAATTCATTGACGGGCTTCCTTGGGAATGGTAAGATTTTGTAATCAGAAAGGTACAAAAACAGAACTGAGAGGGGATTTCGCACAGGAGTGAAACCATGTTCCGCGAATGGCTTCGTTGTCCGATTGTCCAAGCGCCCATGGCCGGGGGGTGTCCACGCCTGAACTCGTCGCGGCGGTATCGGAGGCTGGCGGCCTTGGGTTTCTCGCGGCCGGCTACAAGACGGCTGAGGCCATGCGGGAAGAAATCCGGGCTGTGCGCACGCGCACCCGCGCGCCTTTCGGGGTCAACCTCTTCGTTCCGAGTCGTGACACCGTCGATCTCCAAGCCGTCTTGCAATATCGAAAGCGTTTAGAGGCTGAGGCGAGACGCCTCGGCGTGGAGCTGGGTGAACCCGTGGCCGATGAGGATGACTGGGAGGCCAAACTCGAGGTTCTCCTGAAGGATCCTGTGCCGGTGGTGAGCTTCACCTTTGGTTGTCCACCACCTGAGGTGATAACGGAGCTCAAGAACCGGGGAACCTGTGTCGTGGTGACGGTCACCACACCTCAAGAGGCCATCGCAGCCAGCCGGGCCGGTGCCGACGCGTTGTGCGTGCAGGGGATGGAAGCCGGAGGGCATCGGGCGTCGTTTCACAACCGGGCCTCTGCCGAGGGGGATTATGGTCTCCTGGCGTTGCTGCGACTCATCCGCGAAGCGGTCCAGTTGCCGCTCATCGCTGCCGGCGGCATCATGCACGGTCGCGATGTGGCGGCCGTGCTGGCGGCAGGGGCTTGCGCGGCCCAGATGGGCACGGCGTTTTTGCGGTGTCCGGAAAGCGGGGCCCATCCGGCCCACAAGGCGGCCCTTGTTGACCCGCGTTTCACTTCGACGACGTTTACGCGCGCCTTTACCGGCCGACGGGCCCGAGGTTTGGTCAACCGCTTTGTGCGGGAATACGACGCCGCCGCACTGGCCGCGTATCCCCATGTGCACCACATAACCCAGCCCCTCCGAAAGGCGGCTGCTCAAGCGGGCAACCCGGAGGGCATGGCGTTGTGGGCGGGTCAAGGGTATCGCCTCGCCCGAGAGATGCCGGCGGCGGAGCTTGTTTACCAGATGATGGACGAAGCGCGCCGCGCCATGGCGGAGGGAGCCCAAACGCTTCAGGTGTCGAGCTGACGTTTCCTCTCGCGGCAATGGCGTCTTCTGGAGGCACCCGCCGAGCAGCGCCAATGGAGTGGTGGGATTGAAAGCAAAAATCGTGCGGATCGGGTTCACCGTTGCGGTGTTCGTTGGCTTGTGGAAAGGGGTCGGACATCTCTGGAATCGAGCGGGCATCCCAGTAACCGGGACGTGGAATGTCATCAGCCTGTTCCTGTCGGTGTTCCTGATCCCCCTCGCCGTGGCCCTCGCGGAGGGGATTGCGGACGTGCTGCGCCGGGGTTCTGAAGCGTCCCGGCGCGTTTTTGACAACAAACGGTCGGGCGATATAGAATAAGGGAGAACTTGTACCCGATGGACGGCTCCTGGCAGGCGGAAACAAGCGAAGACGGGACATCCCATGACGGGGACCGAACCGGAGGCGCCGGCTGTCCAGAGAGGAGGGGCCGCGGCTGCAAGCCCTTCCCTGCCGGTTCCGGGGAGAACGCCCCTGAGGACCCGCGGCGAACGCCGCCGAGGGCGGACCAGTAGCCGCGGGCGCGCGGCCGGCGTTACCGGCAATCGAGGGGGGCGACTGCCCGCGTGTTGTGGAGCGCGGCGGGCAGCGCCCAAGCAGGGTGGCACCGCGGGTGATGGCACGCATCTCTCGTCCCTGATCGGCCGGGATCAGTGTCGAGGGATGTTTTTCTTTTGCGACAAAACGGGATCCGCCCGCCGGATGCACGGGAAAACCATCGCGAAAGCAGGGGGAACGGAGAATGGCCATCCAAAAACCGCGCGGAACGGAGGACATCCTGCCGGGGCAGGCAGAAGCCTGGCAGTACGTGGAACGCAAAGCCCGGGAATGGTTTGCCCGGTACCGGTACCGCGAGATCCGCACGCCGCTGTTTGAACACACCGAACTCTTTCAGCGCGGCGTCGGCGAGACGACGGACATCGTGGAAAAGGAGATGTACACCTTTGCGGACCGCAAAGGGCGCAGCCTCACCCTGCGTCCGGAGGGGACGGCCGGGGTGGTGCGTGCCTTTGTCGAGCACAAGCTGTACGCCGAGCCGGACGTCGTCAAGCTGTATTACCTCGGCCCGATGTTCCGGTACGAGCGGCCCCAGGCCGGGCGGCAGCGCCAGTTCCACCAGATCGGCGTGGAGGCTTTTGGCAGTGCCGACCCGCGCCTTGACGCCGAGGTGATGGAGCTGGCTTGGCGCATCTTCACCGATCTCGGCGTGCAACACCTGCGCCTCGACGTAAACAGCGTCGGCTGCCCGATGTGCCGGCCGCGCCACCGCCAGGCGCTGGTGGAACACCTGGCGGGGGTGAAGGACGAGCTGTGCCCCGACTGCCAGTCGCGCCTTGTGCGCAATCCCTTGCGCGTGCTCGACTGCAAGCAGGAGCGGTGCCAGGAGCTAACCCAGGACGCGCCGACGGTGCTCGACCACCTGTGCGACGCCTGCCGGGCCCATTTCGACGCCGTGCGCAAAGCGCTCGAGGCCCTTGGTGTGCCGTATGCGGTCAACCCGCGCCTGGTGCGCGGCCTCGACTACTACACGCAGACGGCCTTCGAGTTTGTCGTCGAAGGGGAGGGCCACCTGGCGGGGACGATCTGCGGCGGCGGACGGTACAACGGGCTCGTGGCCGAGCTGGGCGGCCCGGACGTGCCGGGCATCGGGTTTGCCTTTGGCGTCGAGCGGCTCCTCTACGTCCTTGCCGCGCAGGGGACCCGCCTTCCCGCCGATGCCGGGCTGGACTGCTTCGTCATCGCCTTGGGCGAGGCGGCCAAGGGCGAGGCGCTCGTGCTGGCGCAGCGGCTGCGCGCGGCGGGGCTTTCGGCCGACGTCGACTACCTCGACCGCAAGCTGAAGGCCCAGTTCAAGGTGGCCGACCGCTACGGCGCGCGCTTTGCCGCCATCCTCGGCGACGACGAGCTTGCCCGCGGCGTCGTGCAGCTGAAGAACCTGGCCACCGGCGAGCAGGAGGCGGTGCCGCTGGCCGATGTGGCCGAAGCCGTACGGCAGCGCCTGAACCGGAGCGAAGGATAACCACGCGTGCGGAAGGAGAAGGGAGGCGATTCCATGTGGACGATCCAACGCACCCATTGGTGTGGCGAATTGCGCCCCAAGCACGTGGGGGCGGAGGTGGGCCTCAACGGCTGGGTGCACCGGCGGCGCGACTTGGGGGACCTGATCTTCATCGACCTGCGCGACCGCACCGGCCTCATCCAGCTCGTCTTTGACCCGTCCATTTCCGAAGAGGCCCACGCCGCGGCGAAGGAGGTGCGCAGCGAGTACGTGCTCGCCGTGCGTGGCAAGGTGGTGGCCCGCACGCCGGAGACGGTCAACCCCAACCTGGCCACAGGCGAAGTGGAGGTGCAGGTGCACGCCGTCGAGGTGGTGAACGCGGCCAAAACGCCGCCCTTTGTCCTCGACGACCGCGCCGAGGTGGACGAGAGCGTGCGCCTCAAGTACCGCTACCTCGACCTGCGCCGTCCCGTCCTGCAGCGCACGCTGATGCTGCGCCACCGCGCGGCCAAGGCCTTCCGCGACTTCCTCGACGCCCAGGGGTTCGTGGAGATCGAAACGCCGATGCTGACGCGCTCCACGCCGGAGGGGGCCCGCGACTACCTGGTGCCGAGCCGCGTCCACCCGGGCCAGTTTTACGCGCTGCCCCAGTCGCCGCAGCTCTTCAAGCAGCTCTTGATGGTGGCCGGCTTCGAGCGCTACTACCAGATCGTCCGCTGCTTCCGCGACGAGGACCTGCGCGCCGACCGGCAGCCGGAGTTCACCCAGGTGGACATTGAGACGTCCTTCCTGCGCGCCGAGCAGATCCAGGAGCTGGTGGAAGCGCTGATCGCCTACGTGTGGAAGGAGACGATCGGCGTCGACGTGCCGCGCCCCTTCCCGCGCCTGTCGTACCAGGAGGCGATGGACCGCTACGGAACGGACAAGCCGGACATCCGCTTCGGCCTCGAGCTGAAGGACGTGTCCGACATCGCCGCCGCGTGCCAGTTCCAGGTGTTCCGCCGCGCCGTGGAGGCCGGCGGCCGCGTCCAGGCCCTCAACGCCAAGGGCTGTGCGGGCTTTAGCCGCAAGGAGATCGCCGCCTACGAGGAGGAGGCCAAGCGCCACGGGGCCAAGGGCTTGGCCTATTTGGCGCGGACGGCGGAGGGCTGGAAGGGGCCCATCGCCAAGTTCTTCACCGAAGGGGAGCTGGCGGCCCTGGCCGAGCGGCTCGAGGCGGAACCGGGCGACCTGCTCTTCTTCTGCGCCGACCAGGCCGAGGTGGTGGCCGCCGTGCTGGGCAACCTGCGGCTGAAGCTGGGGCGGGAGCGGGGGCTCATTCCGGACAACGCCTTCGCGTTCCTGTGGGTGGTCGACTTTCCGCTTCTTACGTACGACGAGGAAGAGGGGCGCTTCGTGGCCAACCACCATCCCTTTACCATGCCGCGGGAGGAAGACATTCCCCTCTTTGACACCGATCCGGCCCGCATCCGCGCCCAGGCCTACGACCTCGTGTGCAACGGCTACGAGATCGCCGGCGGCAGCATCCGCATTCACCGCCGCGACGTGCAGGAGAAGATGTTCCGGGTCCTCGGCTTCACTGAGGAACAGGCGCGGGAGAAGTTTGGCTTTTTGCTCGAGGCCTTCGAATACGGCACGCCGCCCCACGGCGGCATCGCCTTCGGGTTTGACCGTGTGGTGATGCTCCTCGCCGGGCGGAGCAATTTGCGCGAGACGATCGCCTTCCCGAAGACGACCAGCGCCGCCGATCTCATGGTTGGCGCGCCTTCGGAAGTGGACCCGAAGCAACTGGAGGAGCTGCGCATCGCCGTCGTCGACGAGGCGCGCGCAGCGCGTTGAACCGAGGGGCGTTCCTGCAGGCCGCTTCGCCACGCGCGGCCGGAGCGGGACGCCTCGTCCTTTTGAGGTTTCGGTTTTGCTGACGGCTTTTGTCGGCGGGCAGGATTTCGGGGGTCCCGCGTCGAACCTTCGCCGAAAATATCTGACATCGATGGAAGGGTCGGGCGGGAATGGTGGAAGAGAAGAAGCCGTTCATCGAAGCGTTGATTCACGGCGGCGACGTGGTGTGGGTCACCTACGTAGATGGCCAGCGGCGGCAGTGCACGGAGCGCGGGAAGTTTCTCTATATCGTTGGCGATGCGGCCGTGTTTGTCAGCCAGCGGGAAGGGCGCCCCATCGTTCTCCATTTTCGCCGCATCCTGCGCATCGAACCGCCGCATCGCGGCGTGCGTGGGGAAGCGTGAGGAGGGCGCATACTTCTCAAGGGCCGGCTCCCGATCGAGCCGGCCTTGTTATTTCCGACCTTTACACACGGAATTGCCCTAGGTATAATACCGGTGAGACCGCGGGCGAAGGAGCCGAAGGAGCGATCGCCTATGGACCTGTTCGATTATGCCGGCGAACAGGAGCAGCAGCGCATGGCGCCCTTGGCGGCGCGCATGCGGCCGCGCACGCTGGACGAGTTCGTCGGCCAACGGCACATCCTGGGAGAAGGGAAGCTGCTCCGCCGGGCCATCGAGGCCGACCAGCTGTCGTCGCTCATTTTTTATGGCCCGCCGGGGACAGGCAAAACGACGCTGGCCCGCGTCATCGCCAACACGACGAAGAGCCACTTCACCGACCTCAACGCCGTGACGGCGGGCGTCGCCGACATTCGGCGCATCGTCGACGAGGCCAAGGCGCGGCTGGGCATGTACGGCCAGCGCACCATTCTGTTTATCGACGAGATTCATCGCTTCAACAAGGCCCAGCAGGACGCCTTGTTGCCGTATGTGGAAGAGGGCACGGTGATCCTGATCGGGGCCACGACGGAAAACCCCTTCTTTGAAGTGAACGCCGCGCTGCTGTCGCGCTCGCAAATCTTTCCCCTCCATCCGCTTACGGAGGACGAGCTGCGCCTCATTGCCGAGCGCGCGCTCAGCGACGCGGAGCGGGGGCTGGGGGCGCTCAACATCCGCATCGACGAGGATGCTCTGGCGCACCTGATCCGCTATGCGGACGGGGACGCGCGGCGCCTCTTGAACGCCCTTGAGCTGGCCGCCCTCACCACGCGGCCGGGGGCCGACGGCGTCGTGCACATCACCCTGGACGTGGCCGTGGAGTCGATCCAGCGCCCCGCGGTGCGCTACGACAAGTCGGGGGACAACCATTACGACACCATCTCGGCGTTCATCAAATCGATCCGCGGCTCCGATCCCGACGCGGCGCTGTACTGGCTGGCGCGCATGCTCGATGCCGGGGAAGACCCGCGCTTCATCGCCCGCCGCCTCGTCATCTCCGCCGCCGAGGACATCGGCAACGCCGACCCGCAGGCGTTGCAGGTGGCGGTAGCCGCCTTCCATGCGCTGGAGCTCGTCGGCATGCCGGAGGGGCGCATCCCCCTGGCCCAGGCGGTCACCTACCTGGCCACGGCGCCGAAGAGCAACGCGTCCTATGTGGCCATCAACGAGGCCCTGCGCATGGTGCGCGAAGAGGGCCATCGCCCGGTGCCCCCGCACCTGCGCGACGCCAACTACAAGGGAGCGGCGGCCTTGGGGCACGGCCAGGGCTACCTGTACCCGCACGACTACCCGGGCCATTTCGTGCCGCAGCGCTACCTGCCCGAGGGCGTGGACGTCGTGTTTTACCGCCCGTCCGAGAACGGCTACGAACGGGAGATCGGCGAGCGGCTTTCGCGCTGGCGCGCCCGCCAGCGGGAGGGCGTATAGGGGACGGCTGCGCAGCAAAGGCTGAATGTGATGCGGAAAACGCCGCGGGTGTGCTGCCTGCCGAACCGGAGAGCAAACCGTCAAAGGGGTGGGAAAGGTGAAGGTTTCCACCAGAGGGCGCTACGGGCTTACCATCATGATGGAGCTGGCCCGTCGTTATGGGGAAGGGCCCACGTCGCTCAAGACGATCGCCCAGAAGCACGACCTGTCCGAGCATTATCTGGAGCAGCTCGTCGCGCCGCTGCGCAACGCCGGTCTGGTGAAGAGCGTGCGCGGGGCCCACGGCGGGTACATGCTGGCGCGCGAGCCGGAGCGCATTACTGCCGGTGACATCCTGCGCGTGTTGGAAGGCCCGCTCTCTCCCGTCGACGAGGAAGAGGACGACCCGGCCAAGCGGGAGTTGTGGGCGCGCATTCGCGACAAGGTGACGGAAGTGCTCGATTCGACCACCCTGGCCGATCTGCTCACCTTCGGCCGGGAAAGTGACGAGGACTACTACATGTTCTACATCTGATGGAGGCGTCGCACATGAACCCGATCTACCTGGACCACGCGGCGTCGATGCCCGTGCATCCGGACGTGGTCGCGGCGATGGTGCCGTACCTCACGGAGCATTTTGGCAACCCGTCGAGCATCCACGGCTTTGGGCGCAAGGTGCGCCTGGCCATTGAGGACGCCCGGGAGACGGTGGCCCGGGCGCTGGGCACCGATCCGGCGCGCATCGTCTTCACCAGCGGGGGGACGGAGGCCGACAACCTCGCCCTCTTCGGCCCCGCCTTCGCGCACCGGGAAAAGGGCAAAACGCACCTCGTGACGACGCAGATCGAACACCACGCCGTGCTCGAGGCGTGCCAACACCTTGAGCGCCTCGGCTTTTCGGTCACCTACTTGCCCGTCGACCGCACCGGCCGCGTCGACCCCGACGACGTGGCGCGGGCCATCCGCCCGGAGACGGTGCTTGTCAGCGTGATGTACGGCAACAACGAGGTGGGAACGCTTCAGCCCATCGCCGAGATCGGGCGCATCTGCCGCGAACGCGGGGTGTATTTCCACACCGACGCCGTGCAGGCCTTTGGCGTCGAGCCCATCGACGTCGCGACCCTGTCGGTCGACCTTCTGACGGTTTCAGCGCACAAGATCGGCGGCCCCAAGGGCGTCGGCGCCCTGTACGTGGCCCGCGAGGTCGTGATGTACCCGCACCTTTTCGGCGGGAACCAGGAGCGCAAGCGGCGGGCGGGAACGGAAAACGTGCCCGGCATCATCGGCTTTGCCAAGGCCGTTGAGATCGCGATGGCCGAGCGCGAGAAGCGGCGGGAGCGGTACCGGGCGCTTCGCCGGCTGATGCTCTCGGTGTGGGAGGCGCGCGGCATCGACCACGTCGTCAACGGCCATCCGGAAGCCTTCCTGCCCCACGTGCTCAACGTCAGCTTCCCCGGCGTGGACACGGAAACGATGCTGATGAACCTCGACTTGGCCGGCATCGCCGCCTCCAGCGGTTCGGCCTGCACGTCGGGCTCGCTGGAGCGGTCCCACGTGCTGAAGGCGATGAACCTGCCCCCCGAAGTGGTGGACTCGGCGGTGCGCTTCAGCTTCGGCCCGGGCAACACCGAGGAGGACGTGCGCGCGGCGGCCGAGCGCGTGGCCGACATCGTCGAGCGCCTGCGCGGGCGGAAATAAGGCGAGGCTGACGCGGCGGGAAAAGGGGCGATGGACGTGTGGGCGGTGGGACCTCCAAACCGAGGGGGTGTTCCCACCCGAAACATCCGGTATACTAAAGATCAAAGATCAAACCCTCTTGAACCAAAGGAAGTCGAGGTGGGAACCGTGTACGACGTGGCCGTTGTGGGTGCCGGTCCGGCCGGCGCCAGCGCCGCCCTCTTTCTGGCCAAAGCCGGAAAGAAGACCCTGGTCATCGACAGCGACCAGAGCATCACGAAACGGGCCTGGATCGAAAACCATTACGGCGTGGAGGCCATCGCCGGCCCCGATCTGGTGGAGCTCGGCAAGAAGCAAGCGGCCAAATTCGGGGCGGAACTTGTGGCGGGGAAGGTGACGAACATCGTCCCGGCGGGCGACGGCTTCCGCTTGGAAACCGAAGACGGAAAGACGTATGAGGCCAAGCAGGTGATTTTGGCCACGGGGGTGGCCGTCGAGCTGGCCGAGAAAATCGGCCTCCGGACCAAACCCGGAACGGAGCCGCGAATCAAGACGGTCATCGACGTCGACCCGGCCGGCAAAACCAGCGTCCCCGGCGTCTGGGCGGCGGGCACGGTGGCCGGCTGCAGCGTGCACACAATCATCACCGCCGGCGACGGGGCGCGGGTGGCCATCAACCTGATCAGCGAGCTGAACGGCGAACGCTACGTCGACCACGACGTCCTGAAGGCGTAGCACACCGGCATGCGGAGGATGGAGGGAGAGGGAGCCGAATGCTCCCTTCTCTCTTTTTCCGGGTGCCGTCGCATGGCGCCATTTGCCGAAGCGGAACACCGCCGGATAGGGACAAGGGCCGAATGTGGTACAATAAAAAAACAGGCTGTCCGGGATAAGGAAGGGATCTTCTCATGGCGAAAAAAGTGGTTGTGGCGATGAGCGGCGGCGTCGACAGCTCGGTGACGGCCGCCCTGATGAAACAGGCGGGCTACGAGGTGATCGGCATCACCATGCGTCTGTACCAGCCCGACGACCCGCTGGAGCAGGCCAACTACACGGGGGGCTGCTGTTCCCTCGACGATGTGTACGATGCCCGCCGCGTGTGCGAGCAGCTCGGCATTCCCCACTACGCCGTCAACTTCAAGCACGAGTTCAACGAAAAGGTGATCGCCTACTTCGAGCGCGAATACAAGCGCGGGCGCACGCCCAACCCGTGCATCGCCTGCAACATCTACATGAAGTACGACCTGCTCCTGCAGAAGGCCCTTGACCTGGGCGCCGACTACCTGGCTACCGGGCACTACGCCGTTCGCGAATACGACGAGGCGCGGGGCCGCTTCGTGCTGAAAAAAGGCGTCGACCCGCGCAAGGACCAGTCCTACGTGCTCTGCCACATGACGCAGGAGCAGCTGAAGCATACGCTGTTTCCGCTCGGGAAGTACCGCAAGGACCAGGTGCGCCAGATGGCCAAGGAATTTGGCCTGCGCGTGTACAACAAGCCGGACAGCCAGGAAATCTGCTTCATTCCCAACAACGACTACAAGGCGTTTATCCAGAAGCGGTCCAAGGACGAGATCAAGGAAGGGTACATCTACGACACGAAGGGGAACATCGTTGGCAAGCACAAGGGCATCCCCTTCTACACCATCGGCCAGCGCCACGGGCTGGGCCTCAACCTGGGCCGTCCGGTCTATGTTGTGGACATCATCCCCGAGCGCAACGCCATCGTCGTCGGGGGGCCGGAGGATGTCCTCGGCACGGAGCTCGTGGCCGACAGCGTGAACTGGATCGCCATCCCCGAACTCACGGAGCCGATCCGCGTCGAGGCGAAGATCCGCTCCCAGGCTGAGCCCGCCCCGTGCACCGTCACGCCCCTCGAGGACGGGCGCGTCCACGTGCGCTTTGACGAGCCGCAGCGGGCCATCACCCCGGGGCAGACCATCGCCTTCTACGACGGCGACCTCGTCGTCGGCGGGGCGATCATCGACAAGCGCATCCTGCCCCATGCAGAAGACGAAGCGGAACCGGCGGTGCCGGCGACAACGTGACCGGCTGCGCGGCTGCCGCAGCGCCCCCAACCGCATGCGCAAACAAAGCGAGCCGCCCGGCAGGCGGGATTTGCCCCGCGCCGGGCGGTTTTCTGCTGCGGCCCTTGTGCTAGAATGGACAGGGAAACGTTGGATGCGGAGGGACGGCCATGCGCGAGGACACGGAGCAGCTGGCCCTGTTTGGCGGCGGCTTTTTGAAGGGGGAAATCCTCCACGAGATCTTCCACAACGACGAGACGCTGTACACGGTGGCCCGGGTGAAGGTCCTCGAGGCGTCGGAGGAGGGCGCGCCGGACGAGGCGGTGGTGGTGGGCCATTTTCCGCGCCCCCACCCGGACGAGCAGTACATCTTCTACGGCGAGTGGGTCGACCATCCCAAGTTCGGCCGCCAGTACCACGCCCGGCGCTTTGAGAAGGCCCTGCCGAAGACGCGGGCCGGCCTCATCAAGTACCTTTCCAGCGGCCTGTTTCCGGGCGTGGGGAAGAAGACGGCGGAGAAAATCGTCGACCGCTTCGGCGAGCAGGCCCTCACCGTCATCGCCCAGACCCCGGAGCGGCTCGAGGAGATTCCTGGCCTGTCGGCGGCGAAAGCGCGCAAGATCCACGAGGCCGTCCTCGAGCACCAGGCCCTGGAGCAGGCCCTCGTCTTCTTGTACGAGTTTGGCATCGGCACCGCCCTGGCCCTGCGCATCTACCAGGTGTACCGCCACGACACCCTGCGCGTGCTGCGGGAAGACCCGTACCGCCTCATCGTCGACGTGGAGGGCGTCGGCTTCAAGCGGGCCGACGAGATCGGCCGGGCCATGGGCGTGGCCGTGGATTCCCCCCGGCGGTTGCGGGCGGCCTGCCTCCACCTCTTGCAGGAGGCGGCCCACGGCGGCGGCCACGCCTTTCTTCCCGTGCCCGAGCTGGTCGGGCGGGTGGTGCGCCTCCTCGACGAAAGCGGCGACCACCGCTTTTCCGACGCCGACGTGGAGCGGGAAATCCTCGCCCTGCACGAGGAAGGGCAGGTGGTGGTGGAGGGGGCGCGCTGCTACCTGCCGTCGCTGTACTGGGCCGAGGTGGGCGTGGCGCGCCACGTGGCCCGGTTGCTCGCAACGCCGGCAGTGGAGCGCTTTTCCGACGACGAGGTGCGCGCGGCCCTGGCGGCGGTGGAAGAGGAACTGGGCATTCGCTACGCCCCGTCCCAGCGCCTGGCCATCGAGACGGCGGTGCGCGAGCCGCTCATGATCCTCACCGGCGGGCCGGGGACGGGCAAGACGACGGTGCTGCGCGGCCTGTGCCGCCTCTTTGCGCGGCTGTGGAAGCTGCCCCTCGATCCCGCCGCCTACCGCGCGCCAGACAGCCCGCCCTACCCCATCCTGCTGGTGGCGCCGACGGGACGCGCCGCCAAGCGGATGGGCGAGGCCACCGGCCTGCCGGCGATGACCGTGCACCGCCTGCTCGGCTGGCGCGGCGACGCGGTGGAGCGCGACGCCGACAACCCGCTGGAAGGGAGGCTCCTCATCGTCGACGAGACGTCGATGATGGACATCTGGCTGACCAACCAGCTGCTCCGCGCCGTGCCCCGCGGCATGCGCGTCCTCTTCGTCGGCGACGCCGACCAGCTGCCGTCGGTGGGTCCGGGGAACGTCCTGGCCGACCTCATCGCTTCGCACCGCGTGCCCGTGGTGCGCCTCACCGACGTCTACCGCCAGGCCGAGGGCTCCTCGATCATCCGCCTGGCCCACGCCGTGAAGGACGGGGTGCTGCCCGACGACTTTGCCGATCCCCTTCCCGACCGCCGCTTTTTTCCCTGCAGCGGCGAGACGTGCGTCGAGGTGATCAAGCAGGTGTGCACCGCTGCGCTGGCCAAGGGGTACGCGGCGCGGGACATTCAGGTGCTTGCCCCGATGTACCGCGGCCCCGCCGGCGTCGACCAGCTCAACCGCGAGCTGCAGGCCCTCTTCAATCCGCCGGCGCCGGGCAAGGGCGAGCTGGAGCTGGGGGAGACGGTGTTCCGCGTGGGGGACAAGGTGCTCCAGCTCGTCAACAACCCGGAGGCGCAGGTGTTCAACGGCGACATCGGCGAGGTGGTGGCCATCTTGTCGCCGGAGGAAGTCGGGGAGCGGGAGCCGGTGGTTGTCGTCCGCTTCGATGCCCACGAGGTGCGCTACCGCCGCAGCCAGCTCCACCAGCTCACCCTGGCCTACTGCTGCTCCATCCACAAGGCCCAGGGCAGCGAGTTTCCCATTGTCATCTTGCCCCTCCTGCGCGCCCACTGGCGCATGTTGCGGCGCAACCTCCTGTACACCGGCGTCACCCGCGCCAAATCGTACCTGATTCTGTGCGGCGAGCGCGCCGCCTTTGCCCACGCGGCCCGCTGCGCGGACGACCGCGAGCGGTTTACGGCGCTCATTGAGCGGCTGGCGCAAACGGTGGACGGCATGCCAGCAGGCGGGGAGGATGAAGCCGTGGCGGATGGGCAGACTAACGGGTGAGCGGGGTCTGGCGCCAAGGGGAGCGGGCAAGGTGTGTCCCTTTTCCAGCGGAGAACCAGCCGGAGCGGACGTCTGGCTTGGCTGCCCCTGAGGGGAATAGGACGGGGAAGGTCTGGCCATCCTGATACCGATGATTTCCATCGGAACGCTTGAGCAGGGGAGGCCAGACCATGTGGCAATGTCCGAACTGCAAACGGAAGGACGTTGGGAAAGTGGGCAGCCATCAGTTCTACTGCTGGAACTGCCTCATCGAATACAGCGTGATGGGCGGACAGGTTCACGTGTACGCCGTGGAGGAGGACGGCTCGCTCAGCTCCCTGGACGATCTGTTTGCGCCCGAGGAACTCCGCCTACAGCCGTAACGAGGAAGGAGGAGGCCGATGAACGGCAGAGGCTGGCTCGTTACCGCACTGGCCGGGGGCCTGTTGATGGTGGCGGCGGTGATGGCCGCGCGGCGAAACGCGCCCGCCGCACGCTGGAGGCGGATGATGCGCATGGGGCGGTGGGCGGTGCGCATGGCGCCGGCCTGGCGGATGGTCCCTGTTGCGTCCAGCATGCGCCCCCTGCTGTCGGCCCGCCTCATGGCTCGGGCCGGGCGCCAGTTGGCCCGCCTGTGGCGATGACGGGGACGTTGGGGGCCTGAGGGCGCGACGAGGAAGCCCTTTGAACCCGGGTTCAGAGGGCTTTTTTGAGGCGAGCGGAGGTGTGGCCGTGGACGGCGGAAAGGACGCGCGCAAAGGGAGATGGCTGCTGGCGGCGGGGGTGATCCTCCTTGCCGTGTACCTCATCACCCTCGTCATGCCGGTGCTGTCGAGGGTCTTTTCCTTTTTGACCACCCTCGCCATGCCCTTCGTGTTGGCCTTCATCATCGCCTATTTGCTCCATCCCCTCGTGCGCCGGTTTACGCGCCGCCGCGTGCCGCGCCCCGTCGCCGTCATCCTCACCTACGCCCTGTTTCTCGCCGTGGCCACGGTGGCGGCCCTCCGCGTCACGCCCGAGGTGTTGGCGCAGATGCGCGAGCTGGCCCGGCAGCTCCCGCAGTGGGCGGCGGCGTACCAGCAGTGGCTCGACTGGTTCCATCTGCAGGTATACCAGCTCCCCGACGGTTTCCGCCAGGGCATCGCCGCCTCCATTGCCCAGGTGGAGACGCGCACGAACCAATGGATGACCTCCTGGCTGGACGGCCTGGAAGACCGCCTCAAGCAGGCCATGGTCCTGTTTGTGGCGCCCTTCATCGCGTATTACATCCTGCGCGACTTCGGACGGCTCAAGAAAACGGCGCTGGAATTCGTGCCCCGCCGCCATCGCCGCCGCGTGCTGCGCCTGCTGCGCGACATCGACCGCACCCTCGGCAGCTACATCCGCGGCCAGCTGCTCGTCTGCCTCGTGGTCGGCGTGCTGGCCTACGTCGGCTACCGCCTCATCGACCTGCCGTATCCCCTCTTTTTGGCGGCGATCGTGGGCGTGACGAACATCATCCCCTATTTTGGGCCCATCCTCGGCATGATCCCAGCCCTTCTCGTCGCCGTCACCGTGTCGGCCAAAATGGCCCTTCTGGTCGTTGTGGTCAACTTTACCATCCAGTTTATCGAGGGCAACATCGCCTCGCCGCTCATCGTCGGGCGCACGCTCCACCTGCACCCGCTGTGGATCATCCTCGCCCTCCTGGCCGGCGGCGAGCTGGGCGGCATCGTGGGGATGATCTTTGCCGTGCCGGCGTTTGCCGTGCTGAAGGTGCTCGTGCAGCATGCGGTGATGTATGCGGCGGTGAGGAGGTAGAGCCCTGTGCTTGCGCCGATGAGAGAAAATGGGAGGGGAAATCGTGCAGGGGCGACCATTTCGCAGCAGCGCATCCTTTGGCAAACGGCAGGAGTATGTGGTCATTGCTGAGCTCCTCCGCCGTGGATTTGATGTGTATCAAACCCTTGTGGATGACCAGGGGATCGATTGCGTGATCCGTCAAGAGCGGGATGGGGGATCAAGTCCAAATCTCTGTGTAAAATTGCCCCTCGGCTCGAACGGGCTTATCCCAAGA
>NZ_BMOF01000050.1 GCF_014646935.1 Calditerricola satsumensis
TGAAGATGGCCTGATGCAGATCAGGCCGAGATACAGGCACAGCGAAAAAAGCTCGAGCCTGCGAGGGGTTGACACGGGATCGGGGCTGTGCTACAATCAAACTCGCGAACGGAACGAGCGGATGTAGCTCAGTTGGTAGAGCATCAGCTTCCCAAGCTGAGGGTCGCGGGTTCGAGTCCCGTCATCCGCTCCATACATAGCGAGGAAAACGCCCGCAGCAAGCGGGCGTTGTTTTTTTGCCTGCTCGTCCGCGATGCGCGGCGACGTGCGGTCCCCCGCCGCAGGATCCACTCGGTGCTGTTTCTTGTCACACCCCTGCCAAGCCGTTATAATGGTCGAAGGACTGGGGCATCGGGCTGTGGTGAGCGAAGGGGGAAGGGGAGCATGAGCAATCGCGAGTGGCAGGGCAAGGTGGCCCTTGTCACCGGAGGGACGCGCGGGATCGGCAAGGCCATCGCGCGGGCGCTGGCCGAGCGCGGCTGCGATCTGGCCCTCAATTACCTCCGCAACCGCGCCGCCGCCGAGGAGACAAAGGCGGAGCTTGAGGCCCTCGGCGTGCGCGTGCACCTGATTCGGGCCAACGTGGCTGACAGGGACAAGCTGGCGGCGCTCTTTGCGGAAATCGACGCCGTGTTCGGGGGGCTCGACTTTTTGGTCAACAACGCGGCCTCCGGCGTGCTGCGGCCGCTTCTGGAGTTGGAGGAGCGTCATTGGGATTGGACGATGGACATCAACAGCAAGGCCGCCTTTTTCATTGCCCAGGAGGCGGCCAGGCGGATGGCCGCGCGCGGCGGGGGCCGGATTGTGAACGTCAGCTCTCTCGGCTCCGGCCGCGTGTTGCCGTACTACACGGCCGTTGGCGTGTCGAAGGCGGCGCTGGAGGCCATCACACGGTACTTGGCGGTTGAACTGGCGCCGCTGGGCATTGTCGTCAACGCCGTCGCCGGCGGGGCGGTGGACACGGATGCGCTCAAGCATTTCCCGAACGGCGCCGAGCTCCTGGCCGAAGCGGCGCGTCGCTCGCCCGCGGGGCGCACGGTGACGCCGGAAGACCTGGCCAAGGTCGTCTGCTTCCTCCTGTCCGACGACGCATGGATGATTCGCGGCCAGACCCTCGTTGTGGACGGAGGCCAATCGCTGCTCCTTTAGCACACATTCGTTTGATGACGAGTTGTTATAAAATAAAAGAGGGCAAAGGGAAAGAGACGGGGGCGGAGACATTCGGTGGGGAGGCTGGAGAGGCGTGATCATTCGCCCGTTTCGGCTGGGAGATTACGCGGCGATCACGGCCATTTGGCGCGCCACCGGGTTTGAGCAAGAGGAGGCCGACCTGGACGCGCTGGCGCGGCAGCTGGCGTGGGACAGCGAGCTCGTGCTGATCGCCGAGGTGGACGGCCAGGTGGTGGGCGTGATCGTCGGAACGATCAACGGCAACCGGGCCTACTTTTACCGGCTGGCCGTTCATCCCGATTACCAGCGCCGCGGCATTGGCCGCCGGCTCGTGCAGGCGCTGGAGGAGCGGTTTCGCGAAAAAGGCGTGACGCAGATTGTCATCATGGTCAAGCAGGACAACGAGCAAGCCATTCCCTTCTACGAATCTCTGGGCTACGAGGTGCAACAGCTCGTGACCCTGTCGAAGCGCATTGAACAGCCACTGGGTGAGGCAAGGAGTTGACGCGGGTGAAAGTGCCACGGCCAGGAACCGTGATCACCATCGAAAGCTACAAACATGACGGCACGCGCCATCGCACGTGGGACAAGACGCTGGTGTTGCACAACGGCCGTCGTCTGATCGGCGGCAATGACCGGGTGCTGGTGACCGAGGCCGACGGTCGGCAGTGGATTACGCGGGAACCGGCCATTTGCACGTTTACGCGCGGGGATTGGTTTAACACCATTGCCATGTTACGGGAAGACGGCGTGTACTATTACTGCAACCTCGGTTCGCCCTTCCGGTGGAAGAACGGCGTGTTGACGTACATCGACTATGATCTCGATGTCAAGGTGTATCCCGATTTCACGTACGTCGTGTTGGATGAGGACGAGTTTGAGGAAAACCGGCGGCGCATGGGGTATCCCGATGCCGTCGTCCGCCACGTGTACCAAGGGTTGCGGCGGCTGAAGCAGCTGATCCATCACCGCAAGGGCCCGTTTCAGCCCGGTTATGTCGAAAAGTGGTTTGCGCGCTATCTCGCGCACCTGAGTGGCGTGGACCGCGACTCCTTACCGAGAACGTAAGGAGTTTTTTATTTTGCGGCTCGGCTCTTCCTCCGGGCGGGAGTGGGCGAGGTAGCTGTCGATCAGCCGGTCGACGTGATCGAGGCGTTCCGCATACTCCAGCAGCAGCCCCAGGAGGAGAAACAGCGGCTGTTCGGCTTTCCCGTTTCCCTGTGCCGCGGCGTTTTGGTAGCGGGTGATGGCTTCGTGAAGCAACTGGCGGCTGCCGCGGTGGACATGGACGGGGATTTCGTGCGGGTAATGGGACCGTACGACACCGGCCCATTTGAGCAGGATTTTTTCGTGGTACGCCGCCATGGCCTCAAGCTGGTTGTCCATCAGGCGGGCCAACTCGGGATCGCGGTGGGCGATGTCGGGCACGTACCGTTCCGCGGCCCGCAGCAGGTCGAAGGCGTGGCGGCATGCCTCGATCATTTCCTTGTACAGGACCAGCCGGCGCTGTTTGGCGTAGCGATGGCGCAAGGGGGGAACGCGCTCTTCTTGGAACAAGCAGTAGAGCCGGTTCAGTTCCGAGAGTTGTTGCTCCAATTCTTTGCTGCGCGCGCGAAAGGCTTTGCTCTTCATGTCGTTTTCCATCACGACGCGCAACAAGACGAGGATGGCTTCCGTGGTCTCTTGCAACGCCTGGCGCAGTCGGGTTTCGTGCTGGGGCGGAAGAAAGACCAGGTTGACGAAGATGGAGGAGAAAACGCCGATCAGGATGAGAAACAAGCGTTCCGCGGCCGTTTCCAGAAAGTTGTCGGTCGGGCTGTCCATGATGAAAATGACGGCAACAAGGGCCAGGGGAATGGTCGTTTCCAGTCGCAATTGCAGGCCGAGGGCAATGACGAGGATGACGACAAGGGCGATCACGAAGGGTTGGGAGCCGAACAGGAGGGCGGCGGCAACGGCCAGGGCGGCCCCCATCAAGTTGGCCTGGAGCAATTCCAAAATGTTTTGCCATGACCGCTGCAGCGACGGCTGGACGGAAAGGGCCGCCGTGATGCCGGCGATGGCCCCGCTTCCGGGAACCCACCATTCCCCGAGGTAGAGGGCCAACATGACAGCGAAGGCGGTTTTCACCATGCGCGCGCCGATCCGCATGGCGGATGCTCCTTTCCCCAAAGGGTCGGTCACCGGTAGTTTACAGCTTACCCGAATGCTTGACAAGGATATGTCTTCCATTTTTATAATGAGACAAAACGTCCAATTTCTATTTTTTCGATGTTGTCGCGATTGAAATGGAGGAAAGGAACGAAAGAGGCGACGCGTATGAATAAGGAACAAATTGGAAATGAGGGGGGGGGTATTCTTTTCCATCTCCTCTACACTCCTCCAGTCGTTTAAGCGGGTGATGGAGCTGTATCCCCTCACGCACTGGTATCAGCCCATCTATCGCTTGGATACGTGGACCGTTTTGGGATACGAAGCGCTGTTGCGTCCCCTGTTGCGGCAGGAAGCGTCGCCGACGCTTCTGTTTGATGAGGCCACTCGGCATGGCCACCGCGCCGCTCTGGATTGCGTGTCGCTGTGGAAGGCATGGGAAACGGCGCAATTCACATCGGTCTACCTGTTTATGAACGTGTTTCCGAACACGCTGATGGAACCCGATTTCCTCCAATGGTGGGATCAGTACATGGCCCCTTCCCCCTCGCTCGTCTTGGAGCTCAGCGAGCAGGAGGCGGTTGCCGATTGGGCGGCGCTTCGCCGCGTGGTGGACGCGCTGCGCCGGCGCGGGGTACGGTTTGCCGTCGACGACATCGGGGTGGGGTACGCGTCGCTCCGCTATTGGTTGGAGCTGGAGCCGGAGTTTCTCAAGTTGGACCGTTACTTTACGCATCGGTTGGCGCACGATGCCCAGAAGCAGCGCGTGGTGAGCGGGCTGCTTTACATGCTCGACGGGACGCCGACGCAGCTGATCGTCGAGGGGCTTGAGGAGCCCGAAGATTTGGCCGCGGCCAAGTACCTGGGGGTTCCGCTCGGGCAGGGATTTCTCTTGGGCCACCCGGCGCCGCTGGCCGGCGCGGGACGACGAAAAACGCGACCGGGTTGATCCGGTCGCGTTATATATGTGGGGGAGGCGATCCGCCGGGGCAGGGGGGAATCCCTCCCGCATGACGGTCCTGCGGCAGAATGCCGTTATTCGGTGGCCACCGACTGGTCGGCCTGCTGCCTGACCGGCACGACCATCCGGAAGTGGCGGTCGGCCTCGGCGATGAGGCGCTGGATCTCGTTCGCCTTTTCGTGCTGGTCGGTGGCCTTCAGTTCCTCAACGTAGGCGCCGAGCAGCTCGGCGATGTCGGCCTTGCCCTTCTCGTCGAGGGGCTTCAGCTCCACCTTGGCGCCCTTGGCGATCCGCCGGCGCAACGCCGCCTCGTCCAGGCCCAGCTCGGGAATGACGCGGAGGTAGACGACGCCGCCGGTCATCCCCGAGCAGATCCACGGCCCGGGGTCGCCGAGGACGACGGCGCGGCCGTTGGTCATGTACTCGAAGGCGAAGCCCTTGATGTTGGCCCGCGCGCCGATGTTGCCCAGTTCGTCGCGCACCGGCTCCGTCAGCTCGCCGCCGATCACCACGTCGGCGCCGGAGAGGCGGATGCCGGCGCGGGCGTCGGCGTTGCCCTGGACGATGAAGAGGCCCTTCTGGGCGCCGTAGCAGAAGCTCTTGCCCACCGACCCGTTGAGGAAGACGCCGTGCTTGTTCTTGGCCTTCAGGATGCTGACGCGGCCGCCGAAGGCCATCTTGCCCACGCCGTCCTGGGCCCCGCCGCGCACGCGGATGTTGACCCCGGCGGCGTTAAAGGCGGCCAGGCCGTTGCCGGGCACCGAACCGTCCTCGAAGGTGAGCGTTACCTCGGGCAGGTTGCGGTAGCTGCCGTCGAGGCGCCCGCGCACGCGGTAGCAGGAGTACAGGCCGCCCATGACGCGCGCGTTGCCCAGCACCTTGCGGAAGGTGCGCTGCAGCGGACGGTCGGTGGAGACGTAGGTTTCCCGCTCCAGCTGCGCGCTTTCCGACCCTGCGGCGACGAGGAGGCGCGCCTGTCGTTCCTCTTCGTGCAGGGCGGCGACGCGCAGCTCCCGGGGCATGGGCATCGGCATGAGCAGGTGGCGCAGGTCGAGGCGCTCCCGGCCGCGCGTTTGCACGAGGAGGTCGGCGCGGCCGACCATGTCCTGGGTGCGGGCGAAGCCGAGTTCGGCCGTCAGGCGGCGCACCTCCTCGCCGATGGCGGTGAAGAAGGTCTTGAGCGCTTCGACGGCCCGATCAAACTCGCGCGGCACGAAGCGGCGCAGCCCCTTCTCCTTGGCCTCCTCGAGGGAGTCGATCTGCGTGGCGATGCCCACGTGGCAGGTGTCGAGGTGGCAGCCGCGGCAAGTCGTGCAGCCGATGGCCACCATCGCCAGCGTGCCGAAGCCGACGCGGTTGGCGCCGAGGAGGATCATCTTCACCACGTCGAGGCCCGAGCGCATGCCGCCGTCGCACCACAGCTCCACGCGGTCGCGCAGACCGGCCTCGATCAGGGCGTTGTGGGCCGCCTTGACGCCGATTTCCGCCGGCAGGCCGACGTGCTGGATGGCGTGGACGCGGGCCGCGCCGGTGCCGCCGTCAAAGCCGGACAGGTTGATGAAGTCGGCCCCGGCCTTGGCGATGCCGACGGCGATCGTCCCGATGTTCGGCACGATCGGCACCTTGACGGCCACCTTGGCCCGGTCGTTGGCCTGCTTGATCTCGTAGATGATCTGCGCGAGGTCCTCTATGGAGTAGATGTCGTGGTTGTTCGACGGCGAGATGAGGTCGGAGCCGATCGTCGCGTTCCGCGCTGCGGCGATCTTGGCCGTCACCTTCGAGCCGGGCAGGTGTCCGCCTTCGCCCGGCTTGGCTCCCTGGCCGATCTTGATTTCGACGATGTTGGCGGCATTGGCCAGCTCCACATTCACCCCGAAGCGGCCCGAGGCGATCTGGATGCCGCGGGTGCGCAGGTACTTGCCGAGCATGTCTTTGATCTCGCCGCCCTCGCCGTTGAGGCTGATCATGTTGAGCTGCTCGGCCGCCTCGGCGTAGGCGCGGAAGGCGATTTCGTTCTGCGAGCCGAAGGACATCGAGCTGATGATGAGCGGCAGGCTGTGCTCGCCCACGCTGATGTCCACTTGGCTCGGGTCGACCGGCGGCCGCTCCTGGCGGGCTTTTTCCAGGTTGAGGTCGGTCAGGTGGCGGATGGCGATCGGGTTGGTCCGCTCCTCGTTCTCCAGCTTGTCGGCGTACTCGCGGTAGGCAATCTCCCCGGCGGCCAGCTGGCCGATCGACTTCCAGATGCGCGGGAAGAGGCGGAACAGCTTGGCCGGCTTGGCCGCATCGGAGGCGAAGTCCTCGTGGCGCTTGCGGCTGTCCGCTTCCAGATCGGCGAAGGAGGTGCCGGCTTCCTCGGAGCCGAGGAAGTTGGCGATGCCGAGCACCTCGGCCACCTCGTCGCGCAGGCCGATGGCCGAAAACTGCCGCGTGTAGCCGCGCAGCTCGTGGATGCCGAGGGTGGAGATCACCTTCTCGATGCCCTTCGTCAGGGCGTTGTACAGGTTGACGATCGGCGCTGTGGCCTCGCCGTTTTTGCCGGCCACCGTGGCGAAGAGGAGGTAGGGGCTGACGGCGTCGGCGCCGAACCCGCAGGCGAGCACGAGATCGTGCAGGCTGCGGATGGCTCCCGAGCGCAGGATAATGCCCGCTCGGCGGCGCAGGTTGCCGTTGCCCGGCTCGGCCTTTTTCAGCGCCGTGTCGATGGCGGCGAGGCAAAGGTGCGGGTCGATCCAGTAGCGCCCGTTCTGGTGGCACGGCGCATCGTCGAGCAAAAGGAGCGTCGCCCCCGCGCGCACCGCTTCCACCGCTTCGTTGGCCATGGCCTTCAGGGCGTCCCGCATCGACTGCCCGTCGACGAAGTACGTGTGGAGGGTGTGCACGCCGCCGATTGTGGCGAAGTGGGCCAGCACTTCCTCGAAGGACCACGTGCCGAGCTGGCGTGCCGCTTCTTGCCCCAGCGGCCCTTCCAGGAGGATGGGCGAGGGCAGTTCGATGACGTCCCCGCGGTCCTCGGCCGTGCCCAGGGTGGGACGGCGGCCGAGCACCACCCGCGTGGAGAAGTGCTCCATCTCCCGCTCCCGATCGATGGCCGGATTCGTCACGACGGCGACGCTTTCCTTGATGTAGTCGGCGATGTTCTGCCGCTCGCTGGCCAGCGCGGCAAGGGGCGCGTCATGGCCGAGGGAGCGGATCGGCTCGGCGCCGTTTGCGGCCATTTGCTCGGCCAGCTGAATCTGTTCGCGCTCCCAGCCAAAGGCGGCGTAGTGGCGGTTTGTCACCTCGGCGATCGGCTCCCGTACCGCCACGTCCGCCGGGGGCTGTCCGACGACGAGGCGATGGCGGAACCCGCGAAAGTCCACCTTTTGCGCCAGGCGCCGCCGCACCTCCTCCTGCAGCTCGTGGTAGGCGTACCGGCGGATGCCGCCTTCCGGAAGCAGCTGGATGCCCACCTTTTCGCCGGGGGCAAGGGGCTTGGGTTCGGCCACCATCTCCGTTGCCGGGATGAGCCCCTGCTCCGAGGCGAAGTACAGGGAGCGCTCGTCCTCCACCATCCACAGCGGGCGCAGGCCCAGGGCGTCGACGCTGAAGACGCACTCGTCCTTGTAGCGGGAGACGATTCCGGCCGGCCCCTGGGCGAAGTGGCCCCACGCCTCGCGGATGTAGGCGTAAAGGTCCTGCAGCTCGGGGCGCAGCTGTTTGATCTCGTTGAGGATCGGCGGGAAGAGGAATTCCATCGCCTCAAACAGCGTCAGGTTGTAGCGGTGGATGAGCGCCTCCGCCGTCCGGTTGAGGTTTTGCGAATCGCTGCCGCCCGCCACCAGGGGCACGCCGAGCATCTCGGCCTCTTCCTCCAGGCGGGTGATCGTGTTGATTTCCCCGTTGTGCCCGAGGAGGGTGAAGGGCTGCACGCGGAAGAAGTTGGACAGCGTGTTCGTCGAGTAGCGGTTGTGGCCGATCGTCACCGTCGACTGGAACTCGGGGCGGCCGATGTCGGCGAAGTACTGCGGCAGAATGCCTGCCGCCCCCATCACCTTGTAGGCGACGGTGTGGTTGCTCAAGGACGCCACGTGGACGTTGTGTGCCGCCTCGATGGCCACGTGCAGCTCAAAGAGGGCCGCCTCCAGGGAGCGCCCCGTGTCGACGTTCTCGGCGAGGAGGGCCACCTGCCAGAAGGTGGGCGACTCCTTGCGCGCGTTTTTGCCGAGCACGCCCGGGTTGACGTTGTCCACCTCTTCGTGCAGCACCGTGAAGCCGGCGTCGGCCATTCGGGCGCGGATGTCGGCCATCACCGCATCGCGGTCCAGATTGCGCGGGATGAAGATATGCCCCACGGCAAAACGCTTGTCGAAAGCGAGCTCGCCGGGCTTTCCGGAGGCCAGCAGCTTCTGCGCCCACAACGTGCGCGGAATGTCGCAGAGAATGCCGCAGCCGTCGCCCTCCCCGTCGATGAAGCCGGAGCGGTGCTCCATTTTGACGAGGGCGTCCAAAACGCGCAGGACGTTTTCGTGAGAGGGCCGTCCGTCTTTCTCGATCACGCAGACGATGCCACAGGCATCGTGCTCGGTGAGGTGATGGTTCCGAAAGCGGGCGATCTCGCGGAGAACAACGCGCTTGTGGTTCATCATCCTCCGGTCAGATCGAGCTGACCGCTTCACCTCCTATCCGAATTGGTCAAAGGGGCAGGAAATGTTTCTCTCTTCCGTCTTTTTCCCCGATTCCGGTGCCTCGTTCGGGATTTCATCCTCCCCGCACCGGGAGCGGGGTGATCGCCCCATGCAAGGCCGTCGGTGCCGGGCCGATCGCCGACAACAGGCGGGGCAACCGGAAAACGTGCGGAAAAAGTTAAATATAGCATAGCATGACAAGGGGTTTTGCACAATAGGGAGTCCTTGATTTTTATGCAGATGAAAGCGTTTTTATGCTGTATCCGCAACTTTTCGTCTTGCGCGTCGACGGAAAAAAACGAACAAAACAAATGTTATCATAATAAAATGTTCGGTCATGATCTTGAAAGAAAACCCGCGCCCCCCTTCCCAGGGACGGGGCGCGGGAACCCGTGCGCGCTTACAGTTGGGCGAAGGCGCGGTCGACGGCCTCGACGGTGTAGGCGATATCGTCTTCCGTGTGGGCGAGGGTGATGAACCACGCCTCGTACTTGGACGGCGCGAGGTACACGCCCTGATCGAGCATGAGGCGGAAGAAGCGGGCAAAGCGCTTCCCGTCGGAGGCCTGCACGTCGGCGTATTGCCTGACGGGCCGGTCGGTGAAGTAGACGGCCAGGGCGCCTTTGACGCGGTTGACCTGTACCGGGATCCCGTGGCGTGATGCTGCCGCCTCGATTCCCTCCTGCAGCATGCGGCCGAGGCGGTCGAGGTGCTCGTAGACGCCCGGCTCGCGTAGCACCTCCAGACAGGCGATTCCGGCGCGGATCGATGCCGGGTTGCCGGCCATCGTGCCGGCCTGGTAGGCCGGGCCGAGGGGGGCCACCTGTTCCATGATCTCACGCCGCCCGCCGTAGGCGCCAATGGGCAGCCCACCGCCGATGATCTTGCCGAGGGCGGTCATGTCGGGGGCAAAGCCGAGCAGGTCTTGCGCGCCGCCGTAATGGAAGCGAAAGGCGGTGATCACCTCGTCGTAGATGACGAGGGCGCCGCAGTTTTTCGCCACGCGGTGGACGGTTTCCAGAAAACCGGGCTCCGGCGGGACGATGCCGAAGTTGCCGACGATGGGCTCCACCAGCACCGCCGCCACCTCGTCGCCCCACCGGGCCATCGCTTCGGCATAGGCGTACGGATCGTTGTAGGGCACGGTGATCACGTCGTTGGCAATCGACTGGGGGATGCCGGCGCTGTCAGGGATCCCAAGGGTGGCGGGACCGGAACCGGCGGCGACGAGGACGAGGTCGGAATGGCCGTGGTAGCACCCGGCGAACTTGACGATCTTCGTCCGCCCGGTGTACGCGCGGGCCACGCGGATGCACGTCATCACCGCTTCCGTGCCGGAGTTGACGAAGCGGATCTTTTCCATGGACGGAATGGCCTCGCGCAGCATGCGGGCGAAGGTGATCTCCCATTCCGTCGGCGTGCCGTACAGCGTGCCGTTTTGCGCCGCTTCGCAAATGGCCTGGACGATGTGGGGATGGGCGTGGCCGCAGATGATCGGCCCGAAGGCGGCCAGGTAGTCGATGTAGCGGTTGCCGTCGGCGTCCCAGAAGTAGGCCCCTTGGGCGCGCACCATGAACACCGGCGGGCCCCCGCCGACGGCCTGAAACGAGCGGGAGGGGCTGTTGACGCCGCCGACGATCACGTCGAGGGCTTGTTCGTACAGCTGGGCGGAGCGAAGGCGTTCCATCGCGGATCCTCCTTTCGGGATAGCGATTTTGGGAGGGGCGGAGGGCACGTTGGGGGCAAAATGCGGTCCTGTGGTGGTGCAGGGCCGTCCTCGCCCATTGTACCGCACCTTTTCTATAATGGAAGGTGGGAGTTTGGCCAACTTGAGGGGAGGTGCACGGGTGATGGAAAAGCTGCAGGCCCTTATTGAGATTCCACGCGACAGCCGCGAACGCTACGCCTGGAACGAGGCAAAGCGCGCGTGGGTGGTTTCCGAGACGCTCGACGTGGTTTGCCCGGAAAACTACGGCCACATCCCCAAGACGATCGGCGAAGACGGGGAACCCCTCGACATTGTCGTGCTCACCGACCGTCCCCTCCTCGTCGGCAAACCCTTTGTGTGCCGACCGCTTGGCATCCTTCTGCGCAAGGACGGCGACCACAAGCTCCTGGCCGTGCCGCTGAACGAGCGGCGCTGGAAAACGCCCGACGACATCCCGAATTGGCGCCGCATTCGGCTGGAAGCCTTCCTCACCATTGCCAGCCCGCTGACCGGTTATGGCGACGAGGAAAAGGCGTTGGAGGTGTTGACCGAAGCGCGGCTCCGCTACCTGCAAAAGCACGGTCTGGACTGATGGACCAAGAAGGGATGGGCGATGTACCGCATCGAAGCGCGCAACTTGACCAAAACGTTTAAGACCCACAAAAGCCGCCCCGGATTGCTCGGGGCCCTTCGCGATCTCTTTACGCGCCAGTACACCACCATCACCGCCGTCGACGGCATCAACCTGCTGGTCGAGGAAGGGGAGATGGTCGGCTACATCGGCGCCAACGGAGCCGGCAAATCGACGACGATCAAGATGCTGACCGGCATCCTCATGCCCACCTCCGGCTTCCTGCGCGTCAACGGCATGGATCCGCACCGCGAGCGCGAGCGGTTCGTCCGCACCATCGGCGTGGTATTCGGCCAGCGCAGCCAGCTGTGGTGGGATCTGGCCGTGCAGGAGTCGTTCCGCCTGCTGCAGCGCGTCTACCGCGTCCCCGACGACGTGTACCGCAAGCACATGGGCTACGTGATCGAGGTGCTGGAGATCGGCGACCTCCTCGACCGGCCGGTGCGCAAGCTGTCCCTCGGCCAGCGCATGCGCTGCGAGCTGGCGGCGGCCTTCGTGCACAATCCGCCCCTTCTGTTCCTCGACGAGCCGACGATCGGCCTCGACGTGCTGATCAAGATGAAGGTGCGGGAGTTCTTGCGCGAGATGAACCGCACCTACGGAACGACGATTCTCCTCACCACCCACGACCTGTCGGACATCGAGGCCCTCTGCTCGCGCGTGGTGATGCTCGACAAGGGGCGCATCCTCTACGACGGCAGCCTGGAGGAGTTGCGCCGCCGCTGGGCGGAGGAAAAGCGGGTGGTGGTCGAGTTTGCCCGCCCGGTGTCGGTCGAGGACCTGCACCGGCAGACGGCCGATCTGCCCGTCACCTGGGAGCAGGAGCACCCGTACCGCAGCCGGGCCGTGTTGCGCCAGGGGGACGGGGCCCTCGTGTCCAGCCTGCTGGCCCGCCTGCAGGCCTTCCCCGTGACCGACGTGCGCGTCGAGGAGACGAGCACGGAGGAGATCGTCAGCCGCATCTACGCCGAGGGGATGGCCCATGCGTAGCCCCGCGCGCAGCCTGGCGCGACGCGGACACCACCGGGCGTTGGCCGGCCTCGGGGGGCTCGTTTCCGCGCTGCGCCCCTACCTCCAGTGGGTGCGCCTGCGCTTTTTGCTGATGCTCGCCTATCGGGTCAACTACTACAGCGGCATAGCCGTCTACACGATCAACATCGGCGCGTACTACTTTTTGTGGAAAGCCTTGTACCACGGGGAAAGCACCCTGGGCGGACTGACGGCCACCCAGATGACCACCTATGTGGCCGTGGCGTGGATGGCGCGATCCTTTTATTTCAACAACGTGGACCGGGAGATGGCCCAGGAGATTCGCGAGGGGCGCGTGGCCGTGGAGCTGATCCGCCCGTACAACTACCTGCTCGTCAAGGCGATGCAGGCGCTCGGCGAAGGGCTCTTTCGGCTGTGCTTTTTTTCGGTTCCGGGCATGGTGCTCGTCTCCTTCCTCCTGCCGGTGGATCTGCCCGAGCGCCCCGAAACGTGGGGGCTGTTTGCCCTCAGCCTGCTGCTGAGCTTTGTCATCAACACCCAGCTCAACCTCCTCACCGGCCTGTTGGCCTTCTTTCTGCTCAACAACGAGGGCCTGATGTACGCCAAGCGCGTTGTCGTCGACCTGTTTTCCGGGCTCATCGTGCCCCTCTCCCTTTTTCCCGAATGGGCGCGGGCGGTGCTCGTCCTCCTGCCCTTCCAGGCCATCAGCTACCTGCCGACGATGATCGTCACGGGGGCCTGGACATCGGCGCAGATCCACCAGGCCCTGCTCGTGCAGCTGGCGTGGAGCGTCCTGCTCGTCGTGCCGATCCAGGCGCTGTGGGTCCTCGCCCGCCGGAAGCTGGTGGTGCAGGGGGGATGACGAAGGTGCGACGGCTCCTTTCCCTGTTCGGGGCGTACTTGGCCCAGTACCTCAAGGCGCGCATGGCCTACCGGTCCGACTTTTTCGTGCAGGGCCTCACCGACGTCGTCTGGCAACTGGTCAACCTCGTCTTCATCCTCGTCGTCTTTGACCACGTACCGACGCTCAACGGCTGGAGTCGCGACGAGATCCTGTTCATCTACGGGTATTTCCTCGTCCCGTACGGCCTCTTCGCCTGCCTGTTCAACCTGTGGGACTTTCAGGAGCGCTACATCCTTCGCGGCGAAATCGACCGCGTCCTGACGCGTCCAATTCACAGCTTGGCCCAAGTGTGCCTGGAAAATCTGGATCCCGAGGCCTTGTTCGGCGTGGTGACCGGCCTCGTCATCATGGGCTACGCCGGCTGGCGCCTTGGCCTGGACCTGACGTGGTACGACCCCTTTGTCTTTCTTTTGCTCGTGTTGGGCAGCGTGCTCGTGTACGCCGGCATCTACGTGGCCATCGCCGCCATCGGCTTTTTCGCCGACGCCAAGACGGGCATCGCACCGATGGTGTGGAACATCCAGAACTACGGCCGGTATCCGGTCGATATCTACAACCGCCTCATTCGCATCGTGCTCACCTGGATCCTCCCCTTCGCCTACGTCGGGCTGTACCCGTCGTCCTACTTCCTGGGCCGGGAGACGTACTACGCCTACGCCGCGGCCACGCCGGTGGTGGGGGCGGTCGCCTTTGTCCTCGGCCTCTGGGCATGGAACGCCGGCGTGCGGCGCTACCGCGGCGTCGGCTCGTAGCGCATGGGTTTCGCAGGAGGTCGATGCCGCCCAGTGCGTGGGCGCTTCAGCTCGGCTTCTGTCCATGCGGGGAACGCCATGGATGAGGCGAGGGCCCATGCGGTATAATGGAAAAGACAGGCGAACCGCTCCGTGCGAGGAGGTGACGCGAGATGGCCGAACTGGCCGTCGGGCAACCGGCGCCCGATTTCACGCTGCCCGCCACGGGGGGCCGGACCGTCTCCCTGTCCGATTACCGGGGGCGCAACGTGGTGCTCTACTTCTACCCGAAAGACCTGACCCCGGGGTGAACGCAGGAGGCGGTGGACTTCGCGTCCCGTCTTCAAGGGTTTGAAGACGCCAACACCGTGATCCTGGGCGTCAGCACCGACGATCTGGCGACCCATGAAAAGTTTTCCGCCAAGTACAACATACCCTTCCCGCTCCTCAGCGACACGGACGCCAAAGTGTGCCAGCTTTATGGCGTCTGGAAGGAGAAGAAGAATTTTGGGAAGACGTACATGGGCATCGAACGGTCCACCTTTGTCATCGACGGCGAGGGAAAGATCGCCAAAATCTGGCGCAAGGTGAAGGTGGATGGCCACGCCGACGAGGTGCTGGCCTTTGTGCGCGAACACCTGGCTTGAGGCGAGTGCCGTGCCGGATGGCCGGCTCCCGCCGATGGCTAAACGACGGAAGATTCAGACGATGGGAGAGGGGACAAACGTGCGCATCTACACCCGTTCCGGAGACAAAGGGGAGACGTCGCTGATCCACGGCGTGCGCGTGCCCAAGCATGCGGCACGCGTGGAGGCGTACGGGACGTGCGACGAAGCCAACTCGTGCATTGGCCTCGCCCTGGCCCTCTTGCCCGCTGGCCCCGAGTGGGACGAGGTGCGCCGGCAACTCGCCGTCGTGCAGACGAAGCTGTTCCACGTCGGGGCGGAGCTGGCCACGCCGCCGGACAAGCCGGTGGGCTGGCCGATCGGCGATGACGACGTGACGAACCTGGAGCGGCAGATCGACGCCCTGGATGCCCAGCTGCCGCCGCTCGCGAACTTCATTTTGCCGGGCGGCCATCCGGCCGGCGCCGCGCTGCACGTGGCCCGCACCGTCGTGCGGCGGGCCGAGCGGGCGGCGGTGCGCGTGGCGGCCGAGGAGGCGATCAACCCCGCTGTCGTGCGCTATTTGAACCGGCTCTCCGACTACCTGTTTGTGCTGGCGCGGTACGTCAACCAGCGGCTGGGCCGCCCCGAGCCGACGCTGCACGCAGACGACGGGACGTAGGCGGATAACCGGAGGGACGGGCGAATTCTTGGACCATGAACACCCCAGAACCCCTCATCCGACAGGCGGATGGGGGGTTCCTTGTGTGTCGGCAAGGCGCGGGGCGTCCCGAAAATGCCGGATGGAAAGCGGGGACTAACGGTATAACCGGCCAAGGGGGAAGGCGCGCGCTTCCGTTCCCCCTTCGAGATGGCCCCAGGCCATCACGCCGCGGATGAAGGCCAGGCGAAAGGGCTTGTCTTCGCCGATCACGCGGTACGTCTCCCCGGGGCGAAAGGCGCTCGGGTCGCACAGGTAGGATTTGGCCAGGAAGAGGCGCTGTTCGAGCACCTCCGCTTCCGCCATGAGCCCCTGGTTGCGCTTGGTTTCCGCCTCTCGCTGCAGGCGGTCCACCTCCCGGCGCAGCTCGTCCGGCGTCAGGTCGCTGAACCGTCGGTCCATGGCCATCCCTCCTCGAGCATGTGAAGTTGGGAAATGCTATACTAAAACGGTGGGCGAATCAGGGGAAGAAGGGACAAAGGGCAACCGAAGCGTAGGATGGCGGGGCAAGGAGGAAGCGTAAATGGGAAAAGGCCAGCGATTGCGCACCGCGCGCCACGCAACCGATGTACCCGTTGACGAGGTGTTGCGCGAGCTCGAAAGGTTGTACCCCCATGCCCGCTGCGAGCTCCATTTCCGCAACCCGTTCGAGCTGTTGATCGCCACGATCCTCTCGGCCCAGTGTACGGACAAGAAGGTCAACGAGGTGACGGCGACGCTGTTTGAAAAGTACAAGCGTCCGGAGGACTACCTTCGCTTGACGCAGGAGGAGCTGGAACGGGAAATCCGCGGGCTCGGGTTGTACAAGAACAAGAGCAAAAACATCCTGGCGACGTGCCGCATTCTGCATGAGAAGCACAACGGCGAGGTGCCCCGTACCCGGGAAGAGCTGGAAGCCCTGCCTGGGGTGGGGCGGAAGACGGCCAACGTGGTCCTGTCCAACGCCTTTGGCGTGCCGGCCATCGCCGTCGACACCCACGTGTTTCGCGTGGCCAATCGGATCGGGCTGGCCCAATCCGACGACGTGCGCGAGACCGAGGAGCAGCTGATGGCGGTCATCCCAAAGGAGAAGTGGTCCCAAGCCCATCACTGGCTCATCTGGCACGGCCGTCGCCTCTGCACGGCGCGCAATCCCCGCTGCAGCGCGTGTCCCATTCGCCCGCACTGTCGCTATGCGCGGGAAACCCTTCGCGCGGCCACCGGGCCGTCTGGTTGACAAGGGATACAGGGGAACGTAAACTATCTATTATAGATTTAAAGGGTTTCCTCATCCATTACCTGATCGTTTTTCTTGTTGATGGGAGTGCAAACCCATGCGTTCACACCGGCTCGAAAAAGCGATCGAAAAACTGAAGGCCAATGGGGTGCGCATCACGCCGCAGCGGTACGCCATTTTGGCGTACCTGATCGAGAGCATGTCTCACCCCACGGCCGACGAGATTTACAAGGCGTTGGAGAGGCAGTTTCCGAACTTAAGCGTGGCGACGGTATACAACAATTTGCGCCTCTTTAAGGAAGCGGGTCTGGTGCGGGAGCTCACGTACGGCGACAATTCCAGCCGTTTTGACGCCAACATGAGCGACCATTACCACGTGATTTGCACATCCTGCGGAAAGATTGTCGACTTCGCCTATCCGCCGCTTACGGAAGTGGAGTTGGTGGCGGAAAAGGTGACCGGCTTCCGTGTGAAAAGCCACCGGATGGAAGTATACGGCTTGTGCCGGGAGTGCCAGGATGTAACCCATTAAGGGATTTGGAAAAAGCCGCGCGAGGGCGCGGCGTTTTCGTTTTACTGGCCCTCTTTTTTGTATTTTGGGTCAAGGCTCAGCCACTGCCCGCAGAACATGCATTGATCGGTTTTCCCGAGCAGTTTCGTGACCTTTTCGCACTTCGGGCAAACCACCTGCACCGCGCGCATGGAGAGCACGCCGGCCCAGAAGTAGATCGCCGAACTGGACAGGACGATCAGGAACCCGAGAACCATAAACAGGGCCATCAGCGTCATGGACGCTTTGAAGAGGAGGCCCAAGTACATGACCGCGATGCCGATAAAGATGACGACCCAGGCCAGCGTGCGCAGTTTGTTCAGCTTGTTGGAAAAGAGCATGTCGTCCCCCTCCTGCCGTGAGTATACCACAGGGCGTTCGGATTGGCGATGGAGTTGGCGATGGCGCGTGGCAGGAGACAAAAAATTCCTGTTGACGGTGTTTGCCGTTTCATGTTATATTCAAAGACGTCGTCGCCGCGCGAGCAGGCGCGGCAGCAAGAGACGGTTCCTTGAAAACGGAAGCAGCGCAGCCGACGCGGCCGGAATTTCGGACAAACGCAT
>NZ_BMOF01000051.1 GCF_014646935.1 Calditerricola satsumensis
AGGTTTTCATTTGCTCAAACCCCCGCATGTTTCATTACAGGAATGCTCTTGCAACGAGTCAACTCTCTGCAACCACCCGTTCCACGAGATCACGTAGATACTTTCGATCTACCTTTCAATCCTCTTGCAACGAGTCAACTCTCTGCAACGGCGATGGCCTGACGGTGACGGATAAAAACGGAGCTTTCAATCCTCTTGCAACGAGTCAACTCTCTGCAACACGGATGCCGCCGAAGTTGCTCTGCCATGCGGCGTAACTTTCAATCCTCTTGCAACGAGTCAACTCTCTGCAACATGGCCCTGGCGCTGGCATGCCAGGCCCTAAAGACGCTTTCAATCCTCTTGCAACGAGTCAACTCTCTGCAACAGCGGCGTTTTGGTGGCCCTGTTGGTGTATGGAAGTCTTTCAATCCTCTTGCAACGAGTCAACTCTCTGCAACGTGCTTCCTGGGAGGGGTCCATGTATCCCACCCCTGAACTTTCAATCCTCTTGCAACGAGTCAACTCTCTGCAACGCTGGACGGGCTGATTTACATAGCGGCGGAGTTACTACTTTCAATCCTCTTGCAACGAGTCAACTCTCTGCAACCGATTCGGGTTGGAGCGGAAACGGCTTGTCCTGTCTGTGATTTTACCATATGCATCCCATTTATGCCAACAGATTTTTCGAAAATCACGCCTTTGCACAGAATCAGGGGGCGGCCACGAAATTCCGTCAACCGTATGGGTTCCTCTGGTTTACATTTCCTACTGGTTAAACCCGCGCACATGAGAAAACCCCCGACCCATTCGTTGGGCCGGGGGTTTTGTCGCGCAGCTGTCCCCACGCGAATTACTCGATGATCTCCGTCACGACGCCCGCGCCGACCGTGCGGCCGCCTTCGCGGATGGCGAAGCGCGTCCCGTTTTCGAGGGCGATCGGGGCGATCAGTTCCACTTCAAAGTTGACGTTGTCGCCGGGCATGACCATTTCCACGCCTTCCGGCAGCTTGATCGTGCCCGTGACGTCCGTCGTGCGGAAGTAGAACTGCGGACGGTAGCCGTTGAAGAACGGCGTGTGGCGACCGCCTTCCTCCTTGGTCAGGACGTAGACTTCCGCCTTGAACTTAGTATGCGGCTTCACCGTGCCGGGCTGGGCCAGCACCTGGCCGCGCTCCACTTCATCGCGGTTCACGCCGCGCAGCAGGGCGCCGATGTTGTCGCCGGCCTGCGCTTGGTCGAGGACCTTGCGGAACATTTCCACGCCCGTGACCGTCGTCTTCTTGATGTCGTCGCGCAGCCCGACGATCTCCACTTCGTCGCCGACCTTCAGCGTTCCGCGCTCGACGCGGCCCGTGGCCACCGTACCGCGACCGGTGATGGAGAAGACGTCCTCGATCGGCATGAGGAAGGGCTTGTCAACCTCACGCTGCGGCGTCGGGATGTACTCGTCGACGGCCTTCATCAGTTCGAGGATCTTGTCCGCCCACGGACCTTCCGGATCTTCGAGGGCCTTCAGCGCGGAACCGCGGATGACCGGCACCTCGTCGCCCGGGAAGTCGTACTGGGAGAGGAGATCGCGCACTTCCATCTCGACCAGGTCGAGCAGCTCCTCGTCGTCCACCATGTCCACCTTGTTCAGGAAGACGACGATGTACGGCACGCCGACCTGACGGGCGAGCAGGATGTGCTCACGGGTTTGCGGCATCGGACCGTCAGCCGCCGACACGACGAGGATGGCGCCGTCCATCTGCGCCGCACCGGTGATCATGTTCTTCACGTAGTCAGCGTGACCCGGGCAGTCCACGTGCGCATAGTGGCGGTTTTCCGTTTCGTACTCGACGTGCGCCGTGGAGATCGTGATCCCGCGTTCACGCTCTTCCGGCGCCTTGTCGATCTGGTCGTACGCGGTCGCTTGCGCACGGCCAAAGCGCGCCAGAACGGTGGTGATCGCCGCGGTCAGCGTCGTTTTCCCGTGGTCAACGTGGCCGATCGTCCCAATGTTGACGTGGGGTTTCGTCCGCTCAAACTTTTGCTTCGCCATACGTACGAGCCTCCTTAACCCTTGTTTTGGTGGTGTATGGAAAGGTTGGGGAACGAGGGTGGCTCAAGCCACCCTCATTGTATCCCTTTCGCGGGTGACAGAAAAGAGGGAAAAAGGGTTACTGCCCCCTGCTGTTGATGATTTGATCGGCAATGTTCTTCGGCACTTCTTCGTAGTGGTCGAAGATCATCGTGTACGTGCCGCGACCCTGGGTCTTGGAACGCAGCGCCGTCGCGTACCCGAACATCTCGGCCAACGGCACCAGCGCCCGGATCACCTGGGCGTTGCCGCGCGGCTCCATGCCCTCCACGCGACCGCGACGGGCGTTGATGTCGCCGATGACGTCGCCCATGTACTCCTCGGGTACCACCACTTCGACCTTCATCACCGGCTCCAAGAGCACCGGATCGCATTTGTCCTTGGCCGCTTTGAGGGCCTGAGACGCGGCAATCTTGAAGGCCATCTCCGAGGAGTCGACCTCGTGGTACGACCCGTCGAAGAGGGTGGCCTTGATGTCGATGATCGGGTAGCCGGCCAGCACGCCGTTCTGCATGGCCTCCTCGAGGCCCGCCTGAACGGCCGGCACGTATTCCTTCGGCACGACACCGCCGACGATCTTGTTTTCGAAGACGAAACCCGATCCGCGCGGCAACGGCTCGAACTCGATCCACACGTGACCGTACTGGCCGCGACCGCCCGTCTGGCGAATGAATTTCCCTTCGCACTTGGCCGACTTTGTGAAGGTCTCCTTGTAGGCGACCTGCGGCTTGCCGACGTTGGCCTCGACCTTGAACTCCCGCTGGAGACGGTCGACGATGATCTCCAGGTGCAGCTCGCCCATCCCGGCGATGATCGTCTGCCCCGTCTCCTCGTCGGTGTAGAAGCGGAACGTCGGGTCTTCCTCGGCCAGACGGCCCAGCGCCATGGACATCTTATCTTGGTCGGCCTTCGTCTTCGGCTCGATGGCCACGGAGATCACCGGCTCTGGGAAGTCCATCGACTCGAGGATGATGGGGTGCTTTTCATCACACAGCGTATCGCCCGTGGTGGTATCCTTCAGGCCGACCGCTGCGGCAATGTCCCCCGCGTAGACGGCGGAGATCTCCTCGCGGTGGTTCGCGTGCATCTGCAGGATGCGGCCGATCCGCTCACGCTTGCCCTTTGTGGCGTTCAAGACGTAGGTACCGGAATTGAGGACGCCGGAATACACCCGGAAGAAGGTGAGCTTCCCGACATAGGGGTCGGACATGATCTTAAACGCCAAAGCGGCGAAGGGCTCGTTGTCGTCGGCCTTGCGGATCGCCTCTTCCTCGGTATCCGGCAGCACGCCTTTCACCGGCGGAATGTCCAGCGGCGACGGCAGGTAGTCGACGACCGCATCAAGGAGCGGCTGCACGCCCTTGTTGCGGTAGGAGGAACCGCACAGCACCGGGGTGATCTTAACCTCGCACACCCCTTTGCGCAACGCCCGCTTGATCTCCTCGACGGTGATCTCTTCCCCTTCGAGGTATTTCATCATCAGCTCGTCGTCGAGTTCGGCCACCGCCTCGATGAGCTTGGTGCGCCACTCTTCGGCCTGCTCCTTGTATTCGTCGGGAATCTCCCGCAGCTCGAACTGGCGGCCAAGGTCATCAAGCCAGTAGATGGCCTTCATCTCGATGAGGTCGATGATCGCCTCGAAGGTGTCCTCCTTGCCGATCGGCAGCTGGATCGGCACGGCGTTGGCATTCAGGCGCTCGCGCATCTGCTCGACGGCGCGGAAGAAGTCGGCGCCGACGATGTCCATCTTGTTGACGTAAGCGATCCGCGGAACGCCGTACTTGTCGGCTTGGCGCCACACCGTTTCGGACTGGGGCTCCACCCCGCCCTTGGCGCAGAAGACGCCGATCGCCCCGTCCAGCACGCGCAGCGAGCGCTCCACTTCCACCGTGAAGTCGACGTGACCGGGCGTGTCGATGATGTTGATGCGATGGCCCCTCCACTGGCAGGTCGTCGCGGCGGACGTGATCGTGATCCCGCGCTCCTGCTCTTGTTCCATCCAGTCCATCGTCGCCGCGCCCTCGTGCGTTTCGCCGATCTTGTGCACGCGGCCGGTGTAGTAGAGGATCCGCTCGGTTGTCGTCGTCTTCCCGGCGTCGATGTGCGCCATGATGCCGATGTTGCGCGTCTTTTCCAACGGGAATGGTCGGCCCATGGGTTTAGCTCCTTTCTCGCGGTTGGAGTCAAGACGCCGTTACCAACGATAGTGGGCGAACGCGCGGTTGGCTTCGGCCATCTTGTGCGTGTCCTCGCGCTTCTTCACCGCGCCACCCGTGTTGTTCGCCGCGTCGATGATCTCGGCAGCCAGGCGCTCCTGCATCGTCTTCTCGTTGCGCAGGCGCGCGTACTGCACGAGCCAGCGCAGGCCGAGCGACACGCGGCGCTCCGGGCGGACCTCCATCGGCACTTGGTAGTTGGCGCCGCCAACGCGACGCGCCCGGACTTCCAGAACGGGCATCACGTTCTTCAGCGCTTGTTCAAACACGTCCATCGGGTCTTTCCCCGTGCGCTGGCGAATGATCTCGAAGGCTTCGTACAGGATTTTCTGCGCCTTCGATTTCTTGCCGTCGATCATCAGCTTGTTGATCAGCTTCGTCACGAGCTTGCTGTTGTAAATCGGATCGGGATCGACGTCGCGACGGGGTACCGGACCTCTGCGAGGCATACCCTTCCCCTCCTTTTCCGTCAGATCGCGTCAGCGCGTTCGGACGCGCTTACTTCTTGCCTTCCTTCGGGCGCTTGGTGCCGTACTTGGAGCGGCCTTGCTTCCGGTTGGCCACGCCGGCCGCGTCCAGCGCGCCGCGCACGATGTGGTAGCGCACCCCCGGCAGGTCCTTCACGCGGCCCCCGCGCACGAGCACGACGCTGTGCTCCTGCAGGTTGTGGCCTTCGCCGGGAATGTACGCCGTCACCTCGATGCCGTTGGTGAGGCGCACACGCGCGTACTTCCGCAGCGCCGAGTTCGGCTTCTTCGGCGTCATCGTCCCCACGCGGGTGCACACGCCGCGCTTTTGCGGAGACGGCAGGGGGATGAGCTGCTTGCGCAAGCTGTTGTACCCGTATTGCAGCGCCGGCGACTTGGATTTTTCAATCTTCTTTTGGCGCCCCTTGCGCACCAATTGGTTGATCGTCGGCATGACTGCACCTCCTTCCAAAATGAGCCCCCGGACGGACCGTCACAAGTCCACAGCTCCAGGCGGATCATCACAAAGGCAACGAAAAGGTTTGCCGGAGCGAGGCGGCCCCGCCCCGGCAAAACCGCCTACCGTTCCTTCGTGATGGCGACCGCAGCCGCACCTACATCGATGCCGCAGGCCTCGCCCAACGCGCGCATCGAGTCGACGTAACGGACGGGAATCCCCTTCAGCTTGCACAGGGCGATGATCTTCTCCGTCACGTGCGGCTCGGCGTCGGTGGCCACGAAGACCTCGAGCGCCTCGCCCCTTTCGATGGCCTTCCTCGTCTGCTTGGTGCCCACGGTCACGGCCTTGGCCTGCCTGACCTTCTCATAGTACGACATGCGGTCATCCCCCAAGCAAACAGGGTTCTAGGCACACCTGCTATCGTAGCACGGCGCGCGCATCCCTGTCAAGCAACGGAACCGGGGGCGCAGGGCCCGGCCGCCCGTGCCCCCGCAGTCCCATTCGCCGGTTATTCGGCCGCCACCGGCTCCTTGTTTGCCGCGGTTTCCGATTGGGCCGCGTCGGCCTGTGCGTCGGCGACGGTCTTGATCTTCACGTTCCGGTAGCGGGCCATGCCTGTCCCGGCCGGGATCAGCTTGCCGATGATCACGTTCTCCTTGAGCCCGAGGAGCTCGTCGCGCTTGCCCTTGATCGCCGCATCGGTGAGCACGCGCGTCGTCTCCTGGAAGGAGGCCGCCGACAGGAACGACTCCGTCTCCAAAGAGGCCTTCGTGATGCCGAGGAGAACGGGCCGCGCCACGGCCGGCACGCCGCCTTCCTGGAACACCTTCTTGTTCGCCGCCTCGAACTCGTGGACGTCGACATAGGAACCCGGCAAGAGGCTGGTGTCGCCGGCGTCGGTGATGCGCACCTTGCGCAGCATCTGCCGGATCATCACTTCGATGTGCTTGTCGTTGATCTCCACGCCCTGCATGCGGTACACCCGCTGCACTTCCTGCAGCAGGTAGTTCTGCACGGCGCTCAGGCCCTTGACCTTGAGGATCTCCTTCGGGTCGACCGGCCCTTCCGTCAGCTCGTCGCCGGCCTCCACCTTCTGCCCCTTTGTCACCTCGAGGCGAGCACCATAGGGGATGTTGTACACCTTGGTCTCCGCCTCGCCGCGGATCTCCACTTCGCGGCGGTCCTTCACCTCGCGGATGTCGACCACTTCGCCGTCGATCTCGGTGATCGTGGCCTGTCCCTTCGGGCTGCGCGCCTCAAACAGCTCCTGCACGCGCGGCAAACCCTGGGTGATGTCCTCGCCGGCCACGCCGCCAGTGTGGAACGTGCGCATCGTCAGCTGCGTCCCCGGCTCGCCGATGGACTGGGCGGCGATGATCCCGACGGCCTCGCCGATCTCCACCGGCTGCCCCGTGGCCAGGTTGCGGCCGTAGCACTTCTGGCACACCCCGTGCGGCGTGCGGCAGTTGAGCACCGAGCGGATCACCACCCGGTCGATGCCCGCCTTGACGATCTTCTCGGCGATCTCCTCGTCGATCATCTCGTTGCGGCGGACGATCACTTCGCCCGTTTCCGGATGGCGGATCGTCTCAAAGCTGTAGCGACCGACGATGCGGTTGTAAAGCGTCTCAATCACCTCGCCGCCGTCGCGGATGTCGGTGACGACGAAGCCGCGGTTGGTACCGCAATCCTCTTCGCGGACAATGACGTCTTGGGCCACGTCCACCAGGCGGCGGGTCAGGTACCCGGAGTCGGCCGTCCGCAGCGCCGTATCGGCCAGCCCCTTCCGCGCCCCGTGCGTGGAGATGAAGAATTCGAGCACGGTCAGCCCCTCGCGGAAGTTGGACTTGATCGGCACCTCGATGATCCGCCCCGACGGGTTGGCCATGAGCCCGCGCATCCCGGCCAGCTGGGTGATCTGCGCCACGCTCCCGCGCGCTCCGGAGTTGGCCATCATGTAGATGGAGTTGAACTTGTCGAGGGAGGCCATGAGCGCCTCGGTCACCTTCTCCTTCGTCTCGCTCCAGATGGAGATGACCTTGTCGTAGCGCTCGTCTTCCGTAATCAGGCCGCGGCGGTACTGGCGCATCACCGTCTCGACGCGCTGCTCGGCCTCGGCGAGGAGCGCCTTCTTCTCCTCCGGAACAATGATGTCGGAGATCGCGATGGTGATCCCGGCCTTCGTCGAGTAGGCGAAGCCAAGCTCCTTGATCTTGTCGAGGATTTCGGCCGTCTTCGTCGTGCCGAAGCGGCGGAACACCTCGTGGATGATCGTGCCGAGGAACTTCTTCTTGATCGCGCCGCGGTCCTCGATCTTCTTCACGAATTCGCGGACGTCGACGCCCTTGTCATAGATGAAGTATTCGTCGGGCACGCCGTGCTTGAGGTTCTCCTCGGTCGGCGTGTTGATGAACGGGAACTCCGGCGGGAAGACCTCGTTGAAGATGATCTTCCCGACGGTGGTGACCATGAGGGCCTCCCACTGCCGGTCGGTGAAGGTCTCCTTGGCCTTCTTCAGCCCCTTGGCCGGCACGGCGATCTTGGCGTGGAGAGCGATGTGGCCCATCTGGTAGGCGTGGATGGCCTCGTCGGCCGAGGCGAACACCTTGCCCTCGCCCTTGGCCCCCTCCTTCTCGATCGTCAGGTAGTAGGTCCCGAGGACCATGTCCTGGGTCGGCGTGACGACCGGCTTGCCGTCCTTCGGGTTGAGGATGTTGTTGGTGGCCAGCATGAGGATGCGCGCTTCGGCCTGGGCTTCGGCCGACAGCGGCACATGGACGGCCATCTGGTCGCCGTCAAAGTCGGCGTTGTACGCCGTGCACACGAGCGGGTGCAGCTTGATGGCCCGCCCCTCGACGAGCACCGGCTCAAAGGCCTGGATCCCGAGGCGGTGCAGCGTCGGCGCGCGGTTGAGGAGGACGGGGTGCTCCTTGATCACTTCCTCCAGCACGTCCCACACTTCCGGCTGGACGCGCTCCACCTTGCGCTTGGCCGACTTGATGTTGTGGGCCAGGCCCTTGGCCACCAGCTCCTTCATCACGAAGGGCTTGAACAGCTCGAGGGCCATCTCCTTGGGCAGGCCGCACTGGTACATCTTCAGCTGCGGCCCGACGACGATCACCGAGCGGCCGGAGTAGTCGACGCGCTTGCCGAGCAGGTTCTGGCGGAAGCGCCCCTGCTTGCCCTTCAGCATGTGGCTGAGGGACTTGAGGGGCCGGTTGCCGGGGCCGGTCACCGGGCGGCCGCGGCGGCCGTTGTCGATGAGGGCATCCACCGCCTCCTGCAGCATGCGCTTTTCGTTCTGGACGATGATGTCCGGCGCGCCGAGCTCGAGAAGCCGCTTCAAGCGGTTGTTGCGGTTGATCACCCGGCGGTACAGGTCGTTCAGGTCGGAGGTGGCAAAGCGGCCCCCGTCGAGCTGCACCATCGGGCGCAGCTCCGGCGGGATGACCGGCAGCACCTCGAGGATCATCCACTCGGGGCGGTTGCCCGACGAGCGGAAGGCCTCGAGAACCTCGAGGCGCTTGATGATGCGGTTGCGTCGCTGCCCCTGGGCCGTGCGCAGCTCCTCTTTCAGCTTCTCGATCTCCTTGTCGAGGTCGATCTCGGCGAGGAGCTTCTTGATCGCCTCGGCGCCCATGCCCGCCTGGAAGGCATTGCCGTACTTCTCGCGGTAGGCGCGGTACTCCTTCTCCGACAGGAGCTGCTTCTTCTCCAGCGGCGTGTCACCCGGATCGGTCACCACGTAGGAAGCAAAGTAGATGACCTCTTCCAGGGCCCGCGGCGACATGTCGAGGACGAGCCCCATGCGGCTGGGAATGCCCTTCAGGAACCAGATGTGGGAGACGGGAGCGGCCAGCTCGATGTGGCCCATCCGCTCCCGGCGCACGATGGAGCGCGTCACCTCGACGCCGCAGCGATCGCAGATGACCCCCTTGTAGCGCACGCGGCGGTACTTGCCGCAATGGCATTCCCAGTCCTTCGTGGGCCCGAAGATGCGCTCGCAGAACAGCCCGTCTTTCTCCGGCTTGAGGGTGCGGTAGTTGATCGTCTCCGGCTTCTTCACTTCGCCGTACGACCACGAGCGGATCTGCTCCGGAGAGGCAAGGCCGATCTTGATGTACTCAAAGTTGTTGACGTCCAGCACGGGCAACCCTCCTTACGATTTGCCGCCGGCTTGCGTCGGTTCCAAGGACAGGCTGAGCTTCTCCGGTGCGGGCTCTTCCTCCTCGTCGATCTCGCGCATCTCGATTTCCTGCTCGTCCTTAGTCAGGATCTTCACGTCGAGGGCCAAGGACTGCAGCTCCTTGATGAGCACCTTGAAGGATTCGGGCACGCCCGGCTCGGGGATGTTCTCGCCCTTGACGATGGCCTCGTAGGTCTTCACGCGGCCGACGCGGTCGTCCGACTTGACGGTGAGGATCTCCTGCAGGGTGTACGCCGCGCCGTACGCCTCGAGGGCCCACACCTCCATCTCCCCGAAGCGCTGGCCGCCGAACTGGGCTTTGCCGCCCAGCGGCTGCTGCGTGACGAGGGAGTACGGCCCCGTGGAGCGGGCGTGGATCTTGTCGTCAACCAGGTGGGCCAGCTTCAGCATGTAGATGACGCCGACGGTCACCCGGTTGTCGAAGGGTTCGCCGGTGCGGCCGTCGTACAGCACCGTCTTGCCGTCGCGTTCCAGCCCGGCCTCCTCCAGGGCATTCCAGACGTCTTCTTCGTTGGCCCCGTCGAAGACCGGCGTGGCCACGTGGATGCCGAGGGTTTTCGCCGCAATCCCGAGATGCGTCTCGAGGATCTGCCCGATGTTCATCCGCGACGGCACGCCCAGCGGATTGAGGACGATGTCCACCGGCGTCCCGTCAGGCAGGAAGGGCATGTCTTCCTCCGGCAGGATGCGGGCAATGACCCCCTTGTTTCCGTGACGCCCGGCCATCTTGTCGCCCTCGGAGATCTTCCGCTTCTGGGCCACGTAGACGCGCACGAGCTGGTTAACGCCCGGAGGCAGCTCGTCGCCGTTTTCGCGCGTGAACACCTTGACGTCGACGACGATGCCCGACCCGCCATGGGGCACGCGCAGCGACGTGTCGCGCACCTCGCGGGCCTTTTCGCCAAAGATGGCGTGGAGGAGCCGCTCCTCCGCCGTCAGCTCGGTGACCCCCTTCGGCGTTACCTTGCCAACGAGGATGTCCCCGTCCTTGATCTCCGCCCCGATGCGGATGATGCCCCGCTCGTCGAGGTTCTTCAGGGCGTCCTCACCGACGTTGGGGATGTCGCGCGTGATCTCCTCCGGCCCCAGCTTGGTGTCACGCGCCTCGCACTCGTACTCCTCGATGTGGATCGAGGTGTAGATGTCCTCCTTCACGAGGCGTTCGCTGAGCAGGATGGCGTCCTCGTAGTTGTACCCTTCCCACGGCATGAAGGCGACGAGGACGTTGCGGCCGAGGGCCAGCTCCCCTTTGTCCGTCGACGGCCCGTCGGCAATCACCTCGCCGGCCTGCACGCGGTCGCCCTTGCGCACGATGGGCCGCTGGTTGATGCACGTCCCCTGGTTGGAGCGCTCAAACTTTTGCAGGCGGTAGACGTCGAGGTCGCCCTTCACTTCCTTGCCGTCGATGACGGCCACGCGGCGCACCCAGATCTCGTCGGCCGTGACGCGCTCGACGATCCCGTCGTGCTTGGCGACGACCACCGCGCCGGAATCCTTGGCCGCCTTGTACTCCAACCCGGTGCCAATAATCGGCGCCTCGGGCACCAACAGCGGCACGGCCTGGCGCTGCATGTTCGAGCCCATCAGGGCGCGGTTGGCGTCGTCGTTTTCGAGGAACGGGATGAGCGCCGTGGCCACGGAGACGATCTGCTTCGGCGACACGTCCATGAAGTCGACGCGCTCGCGCGGCAGGGTGACGATCTCGCCCTTGTACCGGCAGACGACCTGCTCGGTGGCAAAGCGCCCCTCCTCGTCCAGCGGGGCGTTGGCCTGGGCGATCACGTAGTTGTCCTCTTCGTCCGCCGTCAGGTACACGATCTCGTCGGTCACGCGGCCCGTCTCCGGATCCACTTTGCGGTACGGCGTCTCGATGAACCCGTACTCGTTCACCCGCGCGTAGGTGCACAGGGAGTTGATCAGCCCGATGTTCGGCCCTTCCGGCGTCTCGATCGGGCACATCCGGCCGTAGTGGGAGTGATGGACGTCGCGCACCTCAAAGCCGGCCCGCTCCCGCGTCAAGCCGCCGGGACCGAGGGCCGACAGGCGGCGCTTGTGCGTCAGCTCGGCCAGCGGGTTGGTCTGGTCCATGAACTGCGACAGCTGGCTCGAGCCGAAGAACTCCTTGATCGCCGCGATGACCGGACGGATGTTGATCAGCGCCTGCGGGGTGACGGCGTTGAGGTCCTGGATCGACATCCGCTCGCGGACGACGCGCTCCATGCGCGACAGACCGATGCGGAACTGGTTCTGCAGAAGCTCGCCCACCGAGCGGAGGCGGCGGTTGCCCAGGTGGTCGATGTCGTCGATGTTGCCCACGCCGTGCATGAGGTTGAAGAAGTAGCTGATCGCGGCGACGATGTCCGCGGTCGTGATGTGCTTGACGCCTTTGTCCACCCCGGCGTTGGAGATGACCTTGATCACCTTGTTCTCGTCGTCCGGGGCGAAGATGCGCACCGCCTGCAGGCGCACCGTGTCGCCGTCGATAATGCCGCCGCGCGGCCGGACTTCGAACACGCCGGACCCCTTTTCCAGGTACGGCAGGATTTTGTCGAGCAGGCGGCGGTCGATCACCTGGCCCGCCTCGGCCACGATCTCGCCCGTCTCGGGATCGACGATCGGCTCGGCCAGGCGCTGGTTGAACAGGCGGTCCTTCAGGTGCAGCTTCTTGTTGATCTTGTACCGCCCCACGGCCGCCAGATCGTAGCGCTTGGGATCAAAGAAACGGGAGATGAGGAGGTTCTTCGCGTTCTCCAGCGTCGGCGGCTCGCCGGGACGCAGCCGTTCGTAGATCTCGATCAGCGCCTTTTCCGTCGAGTCGGTGTTGTCCTTCTCCAGCGTGTTGCGCACGTACTCGTCGTCGCCGAGAAGCTCAAGGATCTCGGCGTCGGTGCTGAAGCCCAGGGCGCGAAGCAGCACCGTGACAGGAATCTTTCGCGTCCGATCAATGCGCACGTAGACGACGTCCTTCGCGTCGGTCTCCAGCTCCAGCCATGCGCCGCGGTTCGGGATGACGGTGGCGGTGTACATCGGTTTGCCGTTTTTGTCCACCTTTTTGCTAAAATACACACTGGGCGAACGAACGAGCTGGCTGACGATGACCCGCTCGGCTCCGTTGATGATGAAGGTGCCGGTCTCGGTCATCAGCGGGAAGTCGCCCATGAACACTTCCTGCTCTTTGACCTCGCCCGTCTCCTTGTTGATCAGGCGCACTTTCACGCGGAGCGGCGCCGCGTACGTCACGTCGCGCTCTTTGGCCTCCTCGACGGTGTACTTCGGCTCGCCGAGGCTGTAATCAAGAAACTCGAGAACGAGATTGCCCGTAAAATCGGTGATGGGGGAGATGTCGTGCAAGAGCTCCCGCAGCCCCTCGTCAAGGAACCAGCGGTACGACTTGAGCTGGACCTCGATCAGGTTGGGCAGTTCGAGCACCTCTTTGATGCGCGCATAGGAACGGCGTACGCGGTGGCGTCCACATTGAATGACGTTGTGACCAGCCAACTCCTTCACCCCTCGTCACGGAATCTGGCCGCAAAACAAAAAACAGGACGTGCGCACCTCATCCGACAAGCAGGCCCGGAAAAAGAAAAATCGCGGAGCCTGTCTGCCGAACCGGCTCGTTTCGAGCTCTCCCATCGCCTGCATGCATCCACGTCCTGTTCACCACGCCATCCCGATCTTTCGTCCCATTTCGCATTTTATAACGATATCGCAGCAGAAATCAAATGTCAATGTTTTTCCCGCAACTTGCCTCATGCCGAACGCGTCACGCGGAACACGTGATACCCTTTCTTGCGCACGACCCGTTCCACGGCGCCGTACAGCTCGGCCAGCTTGCGCTCCGCACTCGGGGCGCCTTGTTTTTTGTGGATCACCACCCACAGGCTGCCCCCTGACGAAAGGTGCGCCTTCGCCCCCTCAAAGATGGCATAGACCACGTCTTTCCCTGCACGAATGGGCGGGTTGGTCACGATCACGTCATAGACGCCGTTGACCTGTGCGTACCCGTCGCTCACAAAGGCGCGCACGCGGTCGGCCACGCCGTTTTCGGCGGCGTTTTCCTGCGCCAGGGCGACAGCGCGCTCGTTGATGTCCACCATGTCAACGGTGACGCCCGGCACCGTTTTGGCGATGGCGATGCCGATCGGCCCGTACCCGCAGCCGACATCGAGGACGCGCGCCCCCTGCGGGACGTCAAGCGTTTCGATCAGCAACCGGGAACCGAAGTCGACGTAATCGCGGGAGAAGACGCTGGCGGCCGTCCAAAACACAAAGCGCGTGCCGCGGAGGACAGCCTGGATTTGCTTCCGCTCCTCGTCGCTTTGCGGCGCGGCGGTGTAATAGTGCTCGGTCACGACAATCCCCCCTTTCTTCCAGTTTCGACCTGTTGCCATTCCGGTAAACCCCAGCCGCAAATCCCAGGAAACGCCGCGGCGCAGAACGATCGGCGAACGTTTCGCCCAACGCCGCCACGGGAAAAGGAAAACCCGCGCGTACGGAGCGTACGGCGGGCTCGGCGGCGCGGCGCCTCACTTGAGCTCGACTTCCGCGCCGGCTTCTTCGAGCTTCTTCTTGATTTCCTCGGCTTCTTCCTTGCTGACGCCTTCCTTGATGTTGGACGGTGCGCCGTCGACCAGTTCCTTCGCCTCTTTCAAGCCGAGGCCGGTAATCTCGCGCACCACTTTGATGACGTTGATCTTGGACGCGCCGGGGTTCTTGAGCACGACGGTGAACTCGGTTTGCTCGGCCGCACCGGCATCCGCGGCAGCACCCGGCGCACCGACGACGGCCACCGGCGCCGCGGCGGTCACGCCGAATTCCTCTTCGATCGCTTTGACCAGTTCGTTCAGCTCGAGAACGGTCATCCCTTTGATCGCTTCAAGAATTTGCTCCTTCGTCATCGTCACGTGCCTCCCATCCTCAAGGAATTTCTGCGGGCTGCAAGCCGCTTCCACGCCCTCGGCTTAGGCGCCTTCCTGCTCCTTCTTGTCGGCCACGGCCTTGACCGCCAGGGCGAAGTTGCGGATCGGCGCCTGAAGCACGCTAAGCAGCATGGCCAAGAGCCCTTCGCGGGACGGCAGCTTGGCGATGGCCTGGATTTCCTCCGGGCCGACGACGCGGCCTTCCACGACCCCCGCCTTCAGCTCCAGCGCCTCGTTCTGCTTGGCGAATTCGGCAAGGATCTTCGCCGGCGCCACCGGGTCTTCCGGACCAAAGGCGATCGCCGTCGGGCCGACGAGGTAGGGATCCAGCTCCGTCAGGCCCACTTCCGCCGTCGCCCGGCGGGCCAGGGTGTTCTTGTACACCTTGATCTCGCAGCCGGCTTCGCGGAGCTTTTTGCGCAGCTCGGTCATCTGCGCCACGTTCAGCCCGCGGTAGTCGGCCAAGATGGCGCTCTTTGACGTGCGCAGCTTCTCGGCGATCTCGGCGACAATCCGTTTCTTCTCTTCCCGGACGGGCTTTTCCCGCACGACCGCCATCTCGACACCTCCTGTTCGCTCGCGGCATGAAAAAAGCCCCCGTAGACACACGGAGGCACGGCTTTCCCACGGCATGCGAGGGCACTGGGCCGCTCCACGCCTGCAAGACGCCCGCCTCGGAAGGGTATTAAGCCACCTTGTGGCACCTTCTGTCTACGGCAAGGCTTTCGCGATTCGGTTGTGACAACACTCACGATTGTACCCTGGGGGGACGCGCCGTGTCAAGGTTACAGCTTGGCCACGTTGACGCGGATCCCCGGGCCCATCGTCGAGCTCAGGGTGACCGACCGCAGGTACTGCCCCTTGGCTGCTGCCGGCTTGGCCCGCTTCAGGGCGTCGATCACCGTGAAAAAGTTCTCGAGCAGCTTTTGGGAATCGAAGGAGACCTTCCCGATCGGCACGTGGACGTTCCCGGCCTTGTCGGTGCGGTACTCGATCTTCCCGGCCTTGATCTCCTTCACGGCCTTCTCCACGTCAAAGGTGACCGTGCCGGTCTTCGGGTTGGGCATGAGCCCCTTCGGACCGAGGATCTTCCCGAGGCGGCCCACTTGGCCCATCATGTCCGGCGTGGCCACGACGACGTCAAAGTCGAGCCACCCTTGGGCCACCTTGTTGATCAGGTCCTCGTCGCCGACGTAGTCCGCGCCGGCCGCTTCGGCCTCGCGCGCCTTTTCCCCTTTGGCGAAGACGAGCACCTTGGCCGTCTTCCCGGTACCGTGCGGCAGGACCACCGCGCCGCGCACCTGCTGGTCGGAACGCTTCGGATCAATGCCCAGGCGCACCGCCAGGTCCACCGTCTCGTCAAACTTGGCGCGCGCCGTCTTCTTCACCAGCTCGATGGCTTCCGCCGGCTCATACAGCTTGGAGCGGTCGACGAGCGCCGCCACTTCCCGATACGCTTTCCCGTGCTTCGGCATACGTCCGTCCTCCTTTGTGTGGTCTTAACGGAAACTCCTCCCACGTAAGGAGGGGTTGGCGGCGTGCGCCAACCCGTTGCGCGTCAGTCGACAATCTCGATGCCCATGCTGCGGGCCGTGCCTTCGATCATGCGCATCGCGGCTTCGATGGTGGTCGCGTTGAGGTCCGGCATCTTCTGCTCGGCGATCTGCCGCACCTGCTCCCGCGTCACCTTGCCGACCTTTTGCTTGTTCGGCTGACCCGAACCGGTCTCGATGCCGGCCGCTTTCTTCAGGAGCACAGCCGCCGGGGGCGTCTTCGTGACGAAGGTGAACGAGCGATCCTCGTAGACCGTGATCTCGACGGGGATGATCAGCCCCACCTGATCCTTCGTGCGCTCATTGAACTCCTTGCAGAAGGCCATGATGTTGACCTCGGCTTGCCCGAGGGCCGGACCGACCGGCGGCGCCGGGTTGGCTTTCCCAGCCGGAATTTGCAGCTTGACCACCTTCACGACTTTCTTGGCCACGGCAGGACACCTCCCTTTCCGGATGTGGTCTAGCGGGACGTTGCGCCCTCCCACACGCCGTGCGCCGCCGCGCGCCGGCGGCGCCGCACGGCAAAAAAGAAAGAAGCCCTCAACAGGGAAGCAAGCAAGATGAACGTACCACAAATCGCGGCCCCATGCAACGTCAGATTCGTTCCACCTGGGAGAAATCGAGCTCCACCGGCGTCTCGCGCCCGAACAGGTTGACGAGCACCTTGACCTTCTGCTTGTCGAGCTGGATCTCCTCGATCGTGCCGACAAAGTTGGCGAAGGGCCCGTCCTTCACCTTGACCTTGTCGCCCACCTCAAAGTCGACCGTCGGCTTGGGCTCCTGAATGCCCATCTGGCGCAGGATGGCCTGCACTTCCTTCGGCTGGAGGGGTACGGGTTTCGCCCCCGCCCCGCTGGCGCCGACAAAGCCCGTCACGCCCGGCGTGTTCCGCACGACGTACCACGAGTCGTCGGTCATGATCATCTCGACGAGCACGTAGCCGGGAAACACCTTGCGCTGGACCGTCCGCTGCTTCCCGTCCTTCACCTCTTTGGCTTCCTCGGTGGGGACGAGAATGCGGAAGATCTTGTCCTGCATGCCCATCGACTCGACGCGCTTTTCGAGGTTGGCCTTCACCTTGTTCTCATAGCCCGAGTAGGTGTGGATCACGTACCACTGCTTCTCCATGGCGTAAGACCCGGCGGGTCCTTCCTCCCTCACGTTACTTGGCCAGAATCCACTCGATGAGCCGCGAAATCCCCAGATCGACAATGGCGAAGAAGAGGGCGAGCAGCGTGACCGTGGTGATGACGACAATCGTGTAGCTGGTGAGCTCCGCCCGATTCGGCCAGCGGACTTTCTTCATCTCCATCCAGCTATCCCGGAAAAACGCCCCCGTTCGCTTCAAACCGGCACCAATGCGCCCGAGAACGGCCACGTCGCCACCTCCCGCTTAGCGCGTCTCGCGGTGCAGCACGTGGCTGTTGCAGTGCTTGCAATACTTCCGCAGTTCCAGGCGGTCCGGATGCGTCCGCTTGTTCTTCGTGGTCGTGTAATTCCGATGCTTGCATTGCGTGCATTCCAGGGTGACGATGACCCGCATCTCCTCCACCTCCCTGCAGGATGCCAACCTGTATCGCCATTGAACGGGGACACCCGCAATGCACCCACGGCTACCCTAAATACTCTATCATAGCCGCTAATCCCTGTCAATGAAGCGCAATCAC
>NZ_BMOF01000052.1 GCF_014646935.1 Calditerricola satsumensis
CGCGCCCGGCGCGCGGCGCTACCGCGTCGGGGGACTGCGCCGGCCGGAGGGGGGCAAGGGGGCGGGCGCGGGATCGTGCGACGCCCCGACGGAAACGGAGCGGCCGACGCCCGAAGTGGAAGCGGAACCGTCCGAGCGCCACGCGCCGCCGGCCCTGCCGATGGACTACCGCTGGTACCCGACCGCGTGCCTCGAGGTGCCGCGCGACGCGCTGCGCATCGCCCGCTGGGCCGGCCTTCCGGAGGCGATCCTCGCGCGGGCCGCGGCGCTGCTCGACGGCGCAACGGCAAGGGCGAAGCCCAAAGACGACGGGATGCGGGGGGAGGAGGATGGACAAACTGCGCCTGGATCCGGCGATGATTGACCGCGCCCGCGACGCGGCGCGCGGCATCGCCGAAGAGGTCGATCGCTTCACCGCCCAGCGCACCACGGTGGCCACGGAGCGCACCGTGCTGCGCCTGATGGGCGTCGACGGCGTCAATGCCGACGGGGTGCCGCTGCCCAACGTCGTCGTGGACCACGTGCACGAGCGGGGCCTGCTGGGGCGGGGGGGGTGGCCTACTGGATGGCCGCGGCCGTCGCGCGCTACGGCCTGACGCCCCAGGAGGTGGCCGAGCGCGTGGCCGCCGGCGACCTCGATCTGACGCGCGTCGGCGGCGTCGACGAGGGAGCGGTGCGGGAGACGGGCGAGGAGCTGGCCCAAGCCGGCCTGGCCGTCATCGCCAAAAACCGCCGCCGGCGCGAGGAACTGCTGGCGCACCTCGGCGAAGGGCCGCCGCCGCTCCTCTACGTTATCGTGGCCACCGGGGACATCTACGAGGACGTGCGCCAGGCCCGCGCCGCCGCCCGGCAGGGGGCCGACATCATCGCTGTCATCCGCAGCACGGGGCAGAGCCTGCTCGATTACGTGCCCTATGGTCCGACGCGGGAGGGCTACGGCGGCACCTACGCCACCCAGGCCAACTTCCGCATCATGCGCGAGGCCCTCGACGAGGTGGGCGAGGCGATCGGCCGCTACATCCGCCTGTGCAACTACTGCTCCGGCCTGTGCATGCCGGAAATCGCCGCCATGGGCGCCCTCGAGCGGCTCGACGTGATGCTGAACGACGCCCTGTACGGCATCCTGTTCCGCGACATCAACATGCAGCGCACGCTGATCGACCAGTACTTCTCGCGGATGCTCAACAGCTACGCCGGCATCGTCATCAACACCGGCGAAGACAACTACCTGACCACCGCCGACGCCGTGGAGGCGGCCCACACGGTGCTCGCCTCCCAGTTCATCAACGAGCAGTTCGCCCTCTTGTCCGGTCTGCCGCCGCAGCAGATGGGGTTGGGCCACGCTTTCGAAATGGACCCGATGTTGGAAGACGGCTTTCTTTTCGAGCTCGCCCAGGCCCAGCTCGTCCGCCAGATCTTCCCCGACGCGCCGATCAAGTACATGCCGCCCACCAAGCACATGACGGGAAACATCTTCCGCGGCCACGTCCAGGACGCGCTGTTCAACCTCGTCGGCATCATGACCCGCCAGGGCATCCAGCTCCTCGGGATGATGACGGAGGCCCTGCACACGCCCTTCATCCAGGACCGCGCCTGGCCATCGAGGCGGCCAAGTACATCTTCACCAACGCCCGCCACTTGGCCGACGAGATTCGGTTCAAGCCGGGCGGGATCATCGAGCGGCGGGCCCAGGAGGTGCTGCGCAAGGCCGTCGACCTGCTGGAAGAGGTGCGGCGCATCGGCCTCTTCGCCGCGCTGGAACGGGGCCTGTTTGCCGACGTCAAGCGTTCGCGCGACGGCGGGCGCGGCCTGGACGGCGTGATTCGCAAGGACCCGGCCTACTGGAATCCCTTTGAGGACCGGCTGCGCGCCGAACTGGGCCTGCCGCCGCGGGAGGTGATCGTCCCATGACGGAACGCGCGTGGCCAGATGCCGGCAACCGGTCACACGCTGCGGCGGCGAGCGTTGACCTAACGCGCGTCAAGCCCTACGGCGACACGTACGGCGACGGCGCGGTGCAGCTCAGCTTCACCCTGCCCGTTCCCCTCACCGAGGAGGCCAAGGAGGCGGCCCGCCAGCTGGCCGGCAAGATGGGCCTCGAGGAACCGCAGGTGGTGCACAGCGCCGATCTCGGCGAGGGCTTCTCGTTCTACATCCTCTATGGCCGCTGCGTCCACACCGTCGACGTGACGCGCATCCGCGTGCCCAAGGTGACGAGCAAGCGGATGACCTTCGACGAGATCAACGCCTTCATTCGCGCGCGCATCGGCCGCAAGGTGGTCGTGGTGGGCGCCTGCACCGGCGACGACGCCCACACCGTGGGCATCGATGCGATCATGAACATGAAGGGGTACAACGGCGAATACGGCCTCGAGCGCTACCCGGAAATCGACGCCTACAACCTCGGCAGCCAGGTGCCCAACGAAACGCTCATCGCCCGCGCCGTGGAGCTCGGCGCCGACGCCATCCTCGTCTCCCAGGTGGTGACGCAAAAGGGATCGCACATCCGCACGCTAACCGGGCTCATCGAGCTCCTCGAGGCGGAAGGCCTGCGCGAGCGCTTCCTCGTCATCTGCGGCGGCCCGCGCATCACCCACGAGCTGGCCCTGGAGCTGGGCTACGACGCCGGTTTTGGTCCCGGCACCACGGCGCCGGACGTGGCGTCGTTTATCGTTCAGGAGCTGGTGAAGCGGCGCGAGCGGAGCGTGCCTGAACCCGGTCCATGATGCGCGAAGCGGAGAGATCTGCATTTGGCGCGTGCCGACTGGTCGCTGAAGCCCAATCTTCCCGCGATCCTGGGGCATGAGGGCGTGAGGGCCTTTGAAGCAGTAACGGTTCGGCGGTGTGCAGGCGGCGATCAGCGTCGCGGTGACGAAGAAGGCCTTTGAACAGGCGTACCGCTCCTTGAAGCGCGGCGGCACGCTCGTTGTCGTCGGGTTGCCGAACGACGAACTGCCGATTCCCATTTTCGATGCGGTGCTCAACGGGATTACGGTTAAGGGCTCGGTGGTCGGAACGGGCGCGTTGTGTTAACCATGGAGTGGGTGTGAAAGGACAAGAAAACGCGACGCGGCCGGGGGAATTTTTCCCGGCCGCATTTGCGTTTGTGCGCCGGCATGGTTTCTTCTGTTCCGCGCGGTTGGTTGCGTTTTCACCGTGTCCCGCTCGGAAACCGTGGTAGAATGAAAAACGAAGCGAGAGGAGGCGCGTGTCCATGGAAGTGATCAAAATCACGCCGCGCGGGTACTGCTACGGCGTTGTCGACGCGATGATGCTCGCCCAGTACGCGGCGAAAAACCCCGATCTGCCGCGACCCATCTACATCCTGGGCATGATCGTCCACAACCGGCATGTCGTCGAAGCCTTCGAGAAGCTGGGCATCCGCACCCTCGACGGAGCGGACCGCTTGTCGCTCCTCGAGAGAATCGACAAGGGGACCGTCGTCTTTACGGCCCACGGCGTGTCCCCCGAGGTGCGCCGGCGGGCGCGGGAGAAGGGGCTGACCATCGTCGACGCCACCTGTCCCGACGTAACCCGCACCCATGAGCTGATCCGCGAAAAGACGGCCCAGGGGTACGAGGTGATCTACATCGGCAAGCGCGGCCATCCGGAACCGGAGGGAGCCATGGGCGTGGCGCCGGGCAAGGTGCACCTTGTGGAGAACGAGGCCGACGTCGACGCCCTCGACCTCTCCACGGACAAGCTGATCGTCACCAACCAGACGACGATGAGCCAGTGGGACGTCGCCCACCTGATCAACAAGGTCAAGCAGAAGTACCCGACGGCGGAGGTGCACAACGAGATCTGCCTGGCCACGCAGCTGCGCCAGGAGGCCGTGGCCGAGCAGGCCAAGGCGGCCGACATCTGCATCGTCGTCGGCGACCCGCGCAGCAACAATTCCAACCGGCTGGCCCAGGTGGCCGAGGAGATTGCCGGCGTGCCCGCCTACCGCGTGGCCGACGTGACGGAGATCAAGCCGGAGTGGTTTAAGGGGAAGAAGAAGGTGGCCGTCACCGCCGGGGCCTCCACGCCGACGCCGATCACCAAGGAAGTGATCGATTACCTGGAGCAGCTCGACCCGGAGGACCCGTCGACCTGGCCGGTCAAGCGAACGGTGAGCCCCGACAGGATCCTTCCCCCCGCTCACGACAAGGCCATCGAACGCCTCTTGGCCGAACGCGGGGCTGTGGTCGAGCGGACCTGAGGCGTGCATGGCGCAGCGGGTGGCTGCGCATGGCCCGTCGGTACGGCCATGCCCCTTCCGGGATGTCCTCGATGATGCGGCCGTCTCCCTCGTGCCGGAAGCGATGGTCAGCACGTTTGGCAACAGCGGGAGGATTTTTGAACCGGTGCGTCGAAAAGGGCTTCCGATGTCCTCACCGTTGGGGATGACGCATTCCAAACAAGAAGGAAGGGAGGGGTTGCATAAAAATGAATGAACAATCATTCAAGAAAAAAGACTGGTAATTGAGCGCTCGATCAGAATATGCTATCATGGAGATGAGCAAGCAGACGGGATCGGCCGGGTGATCCGGCTGCCTTTGACGGACGATTCGGATTTCACGGAACGCTTTGAACCGGTTGAACCCATGGGAACTTGGAGAAGGGAGTGCCGCGCGCATGAACGGGATGCTCGTGCTCAATTGGATCGCGTTTCTCTTGGTCACGGCCTATGCCGTCTCGCTCTTTGTTTACGTCGTGCGCACGCGCTACGCCTTTGTCAAGCTGGGCCGGCCCGTGGCATGGGAAGGCGACCGGCGCGCGCGATGGCGCCGCGTCTGGACGCAGGTGTTCGGGCAAAAGAAGCTGCTCAAGGACAAAAAGAGCGGCGTCATGCACGTGGTGATGTTTTACGGCTTCATCATCCTCCAGTTTGGGGCCATCGACCTCATTTGGAAGGGCCTCGCGCCGGGGTCGCACCTGCCGCTGGGGCCCCTCTATCCGGCCTTCACCTTCCTGCAGGAGCTGACCACGCTGGCCGTCATTCTGGCCGTGCTCTACGCGGCGTACCGGCGCTACGTGGAAAAGCTTCCGCGCCTCAAGCGTGGCTGGAAGCCGTCGATCGTCCTCTGGTTCATCGGTTCGCTGATGCTCTCGGTACTCCTGGCCGCGGCCTTCGAGCAACGGTGGCTGGGGCATGCGCCGGGCTGGGCCGCACCGGTGTCGTCGCTCCTTGCCGGGGCCTTTGCCGGGCTGTCGCCCGACGCGGCGGCGGTGGCTTTCTTTGTCGCCTGGTGGGCGCACCTCTTGATTCTGCTCAGCTTCCTCGTCTACGTCCCGCAGTCGAAACATTTCCATCTGATCACGGGGCCCCTCAACGTCTATTGGCAGCGCCTCGGCCCGCCGAAGCCGGAGCCGATCAACTTTGACGATGAGACGCAAGAAGAGTTTGGCGTCGGAAGAATCGAGCAGTTCACGCAAAAGCAGCTCCTCGATCTGTACGCCTGCGTGGAATGCGGGCGGTGCACGAGCATGTGCCCGGCGTCGGGGACGGGGAAGATGCTCTCGCCGATGGACCTCATCGTCAAGCTGCGCGACCACCTGACGGCCAAGGGGGCGGCCGTTACCTCGAAGCAGCCGTGGGTGCCGGCCTTCGCCTTCGCCCACACCCCCGAAAACCAGCTGGCCCGCGCGGCGCGGGAGGTGGCGGCCGCCGGGACGGCGGAGGCGCGGGGGGAGGCGCCGGCGGCCGCCTACGACGTCCAGCTGATTGGCGACGTGATCACCGAGCAGGAGATCTGGGCCTGCACGACGTGTCGCAACTGCGAGGACCAGTGCCCGGTGATGAACGAGCACGTCGACAAGATCATCGACCTGCGCCGCTACCTCGTCCTGACGCAGGGCGAGATGCCGGCCGAAGCGGCGCGGGTGTTCCAGAACATCGAGCGGCAGTACAACCCGTGGGGCCTCAGCAAGAACGACCGCGCCAAGTGGCGGGACGGGGCCGAGGTGCCCATTCCCACCGTGCACGAGGTGGAGGACTTCGAGTACCTCCTGTGGGTGGGATCGATGGGGTCCTACGACAACCGCAGCATGAAGGTGGTCCGCGCCCTGGCCAAGGTGCTCCACGAGGCGGGCGTTTCCTTCGCCATCCTCGGCAACGAGGAGAAGAACTCCGGCGACACGCCGCGCCGGCTGGGCAACGAGTTCCTCTTCCAGCAGCTGGTCCAGGAGAACATCGAGACGTTCCGGCAGCACAACGTACGCAAGATCGTCACCATCGACCCGCACGCCTACCACACGTTCAAGAACGAGTATCCCGACTTCGGCTTTGCGGCCGAGGAAGTGGTCCACCACACCGAGCTGGTGGCGCGCCTGCTCAAGGAAGGGCGCATCCGCCCGCGCAAAGAGGTGCGCGAGCGCGTCGTCTACCACGACTCCTGTTACCTGGGGCGGTACAACGGCGTGTACGACGCGCCGCGGGAGATTCTGCGCGCCATCCCCGGCGTCGAGCTGGTGGAGATGGAGCGCAACCGGGAAAACGCCATGTGCTGCGGCGCCGGTGGCGGGCTGATGTGGCTTGAGGAGCGCGAGGGGACGCGCGTCAACGTGGCCCGCACCGAGCAGGCCCTGGCGACGAACCCCACGGTGATCGGCAGCGCCTGCCCGTACTGCCTGACGATGATGAGCGACGGCACCAAGGCCAAGGGCGTCGAGGACCAGGTGAAGACGCGCGACGTGGTGGAGCTCCTCGCCGAGGCGCTGTGACAAAAGCGGCGCGAGGAAACGCCGGTGCCGCGCGAACGTCCATCGGCGCGGAACGGGCGCGAGAACACCATGCGACGGAGGGAGAGCATGACGCGGACGGTAATTGTCGGGGCGGCGCGGACGCCCTTCGGCAAGTTCGGCGGCGCGCTGAAGGACCTGCAGGCGGTTGACCTGGGGGCGGCGGCGATCCGCGAGGCCCTGCGGCGGGCCGACGTGGCCCCCGAGCAGGTGGATGAGGTGATCCTGGGCATGGTGCTGCAGGGCGGGGCGGGGCAAATCCCCTCCCGTCAGGCGGCGCGCAAGGCGGGCCTGCCGTGGGAGGTGCGCACGGAGACGATCAACAAGGTGTGCGCCTCCGGCTTGCGCAGCGTGACGCTGGCCGACCAGATCATCCGCGCCGGCGACGCCGAGGTGATCGTCGCCGGGGGCATGGAGAGCATGAGCAACGCGCCGTATGCGCTTTCCCGCGCCCGATGGGGCTACCGCATGGGGAATGGCGAACTCGTCGACCTGATGGTGCACGACGGCCTCACCTGCGCCTTTCACAACGTGCACATGGCCGTCCACGGCAGCAACGTGGCCAAGGAGTACGGCATCACGCGGGAGGAGCAGGACGCCTACGCCCTGCGCAGCCACCAGCGGGCCATCGCCGCCATCGACAGCGGCAAGCTGGCCGAGGAGATTGTGCCGGTGGCCGTGCCGCAGCGGAAGGGCGAGCCGGTCCTCGTCACGACGGACGAGGCGCCGCGGCGCGACACGAGCCTGGAGGCGCTGGCCAAACTGCCGCCCATCTTCCTGGCCGACGGCACGATCACGGCCGGCAACGCCCCCGGCGTCAACGACGGGGCCGGCGCGCTCGTGCTGATGTCGGCGGAGCGGGCGAAGCGCGAGGGGAAAAAGCCCTTGGCCACCATCCTCGCCCATGCTGCGGTGGGGGCCGAGGCGCCGTATTTGGCCACGGTGCCGGGGCTGGCCATCCTGGAGCTCCTCAAGAAAACCGGCCTTACGCTCAACGACATCGACCTCATCGAGGTGAACGAGGCCTTTGCCGCCGTCGTGCTGACCAGCGAGAAGATCGTCGGCTGGGACCGCGAGAAGGTGAACGTCAACGGCGGGGCCATCGCCCTCGGGCATCCCATCGGCGCCAGCGGGGCGCGCATCCTCATCACCCTCATCTACGAGCTGCGCCGCCGCGGCGGCGGGCTCGGCATCGCCGCCATCTGCAGCGGCGCCGCCCAGGGCGACGCGATCCTCGTGCAGGTGGAAGGCGCATAAGGCATCCGGCAACCCCCGCCGAAGGGGGCATCAACACAACGGAGCGCAAACCCAGCGAGAAAGAGGGGGGACACCCGTGGAGATCCGCACGATCCTGGTCGTCGGCGCTGGCCAGATGGGCAGCGGCATCGCCCAGGTGGCGGCGCAATCCGGCTACAACGTCATCCTGCACGACGTGGAAGAACGCTTCGTCGAGCGGGGGCTGGGCACCATCCGGCGCCACCTCGACCGTGCCGTGGAAAAGGGCAAGCTGACGGCCGCGGCGCGGGACGAAGCCCTCGCCCGCATCCGCACGACGACGGCGCTCGAGGAGGCGCGGGGGGCCGACTTCGTCATCGAGGCCGTCACCGAGAACCTGGCCATCAAGGCCGACGTCTTCCGCAGGCTGGACGAGGCGGCGCCGCCGCACGCCATCCTGGCCTCCAACACTTCCTCCCTGCCGATCACCGAGCTGGCGGCCAATACGAAGCGACCGGAGAAGGTCATCGGCATGCACTTTATGAACCCCGTGCCGGTGATGCCGCTCGTCGAGATCATCCGCGGGCTGGCCACGGCCGACGAGGTGTACCGGATCACCGAGGAGCTGGCCAAGGCCCTGGGCAAGACGCCCGTCGTCGTCAACGACTTCCCCGGCTTTGTCTCCAACCGCGTCCTCATGCCGATGATCAACGAAGCCATCTACTGCGTCTACGAAGGGGTGGCCACGCCGGAAGCGGTGGACCAGGTGATGAAGCTGGGCATGAACCACCCGATGGGCCCGCTGGCCCTGGCCGACCTGATCGGCCTCGACACCTGCCTGGCCATCCTCGAGGTGCTGCACGAGGGGTTCGGCGATCCGAAGTACCGGCCGTGCCCCCTTCTCCGCCAGTACGTGAAGGCCGGGTGGCTGGGCCGCAAGACGGGGCGGGGCTTCTACCTCTACGACGAGGCGGGCAACCGCGTGGGCGTCGCGCGGTGACGGAAAGACAGGAAGCGGGGGAAGCGCATGAACCTTCACTTCACGCCGGAGCAGGAGATGCTGCGCAAACTGGTGCGCGAGTTTGCCGAAAAGGAGATCGCCCCCCAGGTGCCACGCATGGAGGCGGAAGACGCTTTTCCCGCCGCCATCCTCAAGAAGATGGGCGAGCTGGGGCTGATGGGCATCCCCATTCCCGAAGCGTGGGGCGGCGCGGGGATGGACTTCACCTCCTACATCCTGGCCATCGAGGAGATTTCCAAGGTCAGCCCGGCGGTGGGCGTCATCCTCTCGGTGCATACCTCGGTGGCCACGTACCCGATTCTCACCTTCGGCACCGCGGAACAGAAGAAGCGGTACGTGCCGAAGCTGGCTACCGGTGAATGGCTCGGGGCCTTCGCCCTCACCGAGCCCCACGCCGGGTCCGATGCGGCAAGCATCCGCACCACGGCGGTGAAAAAGGGCGACCGGTACATCCTGAACGGCACGAAGGTGTTCATCACCAGCGGCGGCCACGCCGACGTCTATATCACCTTTGCCGTCACCGACCCGACGAAAGGGGCCAAGGGCATCACCGCCTTCATCGTGGAGAAGGACACGCCCGGCTTCGTCGTCGGCAAGAAGGAGAAGAAGATGGGCCTGCATGGCTCGAGCACGACGGCCCTCATCTTTGAGGACGCCGAGGTGCCGGCGGAAAACCGGCTGGGCGAGGAGGGCGAGGGCTTCACGATCGCCATGGCCAACCTCGACGGCGGGCGCATCGGCATCGCCGCCCAAGCCCTCGGCATCGCGGAGGGCGCCTTTGCTCACGCCCTTGCCTACGCCAAGGAGCGCAAACAGTTCGGCAAGCCGATCGCCGAGCAGCAGGCCATCCAATTCAAGCTGGCCGACATGGCCACGCGCATCGAGGCGGCGCGCCTCCTCGTCTACCGCGCGGCGGCGTTGCGCGACCGGGGCCTGCCCTGCGGCAAGGAAGCGTCGATGGCCAAGTGCTTCGCCTCCGACACGGCGATGTGGGTGGCCACCGAGGCGGTGCAGATCTTCGGCGGTTACGGCTACACGAAGGAGTACCCCGTGGAGCGTTATTTCCGCGACGCCAAGATCACGCAGATCTATGAGGGCACGAACCAGATCCAGCGGCTGGTGATCGCCCGCCGCCTGCTCAAGGCGTGAGCGAGCGGCGGAGACGACGGCTGCGGGTTTCGGGAGCGGAAGCACCGCGGCCTTCCCAGACGGCATTCCAACGAAAAAGGAGCGAGGGCAATGGACTTTCGGCTGCGCGAAGAACATGAGATGATGCGCCGCATGGTGCGCGAGTTCGCCGAAAAGGAGGTGGCCCCCACGGCTGCCGAGCGCGACGAGGCGGAGCGCTTTGACCGGGCCATCTTCGACAAGATGGCCGAGCTGGGGCTGACCGGCATTCCGTGGGAGGAGAAGTACGGCGGGGCGGGGGCCGACTTCCTCAGCTATGTCATTGCCGTGGAGGAGCTGTCCCGCGTCGACGCCTCCGTCGGCGTGACGCTGTCGGCCCACGTGTCCTTGGCCAGCTGGCCGATCTGGAAGTTCGGCACCGAAGAGCAGAAGGCGCGCTTCCTGCGCCCCCTGGCCACCGGCGAAAAGATCGGCGCCTACTGCCTCACCGAGCCCGGCTCGGGGTCCGACGCCGCCGGGATGCGCACAACGGCCCTCCGCGACGGCGACAGCTACGTCCTCAACGGGAGCAAGGTCTTCATCACCAACGGCGATGTAGGCGACATCTACATCGTCTTTGCCCTCACCGATCCGAAGGCGGAAAAGCGCCACCGCGGCATCAGCGCCTTCATCGTCGAAAAGGGGACGCCCGGCTTCCGCATGGGCAAGAAGGAGAGCAAGCTGGGCATCCGCTCGTCGACGACCTATGAGGTGATCTTCGAGGACTGCCGCGTGCCCGCCGAAAACCTCCTCGGCCGCGAAGGGGAGGGGTTTAAGATCGCCATGATGACCCTCGACGGCGGGCGCAACGGCATCGCCGCGCAGGCGGTGGGCATCGCCCAGGGGGCCTTCGAGGCGGCCCTCGCCTACGCCAAGGAGCGCAAGCAGTTCGGCAAGCCGATTGCTGAGCAGCAGGCCATCCAGTTCATGCTGGCCGACATGGCGACGAAGATCGAAGCGGCGCGCCTCCTCACCTACCAGGCGGCTTGGCTCGAGGACAACGGCCTGCCCTACGGCAAGGCCTCGGCCATGGCCAAGCTCTTTGCCGGCGACGTGGCCATGGAGGTGACGATCGACGCCGTGCAGATCTTCGGCGGCTACGGCTACACGAAGGAGTACCCGGTCGAACGGTTCATGCGCGACGCCAAGATCACCCAGATCTACGAGGGGACGAACGAGATTCAGCGCCTCGTCATCGCCAACCACCTGCTCAAGGCGTGAGGGCGCGGCGGGAGAACGCCAAGGACGGCAGGGGCGCGGGGCGCGACGAGTGAAGCGGTGCGATGTTTCGGCGCAAGAGCTGCGGAAGCGGAGAGGAGCGAGGAGCCATGGACGAGTTGGCGGCGCGGGTGCGGGCCGGCGACCGGCGCGCGGTGGCGCGGGCGATCACCTGGGTGGAAAACGGCCACCCCGAAAAGGACGCCTTGCTCAAGCGGCTGTACCCCCATACCGGCCGGGCGGTGCGTGTGGGCATCACCGGCGCGCCCGGGGCAGGGAAAAGCTCCCTGGTTGACCGGCTGGTGGGCCATTTGCGGCGGCAAGGCCTGACCGTCGCCGTCGTCGCCGTCGACCCGACAAGCCCGTTTACCGGCGGGGCGCTCTTGGGCGACCGCGTGCGCATGCAGGCCCACGCGACCGATCCGGGCGTGTTCATCCGCAGCATGGGGACGCGGGGCCATCTCGGGGGCCTTTCGCGCAGCACCCAGGATGCCGTGCGCGTCCTCGACGCGGCCGGGTTTGACGTCGTCCTCGTCGAGACGGTCGGGGTGGGCCAGTCGGAAGTGGACGTCATGCACGTGGCGGACACGACGGTCGTCGTGCTGACGCCCGGCGGGGGCGACGTGGTGCAGGCCTTCAAGGCCGGCATCATGGAGATCGCCGACATCTTTGTCGTCAACAAGGCCGATCTTCCGGGCGCCGAGAAGGTGAAGGCCCAGGTCGAGGCGATGCTCGATTTCGTCAAGCACGACGCGCCGTGGCGCCCGCCGGTGGTGAAGACGTCGGCGACGCGTGACGCGGGGCTCGATGCCCTGTGGCAAGCGGTGACGGCCCACCGTGCGTACCTCGACCAAAGCGGCGAAGGCCGCCGCCAGCGGGCCGAACGCCTGCGCCGCGACGTGCTGGCCCTGGCCGCCGCCCGCTTGCAGCAGCGCTTGGCTGTCGCCCTGGAGGAACCTCCCTTTGCCGCTTTGCTCGAGCAGGTGCAAGCCGGCGCCGTGGACCCGTATGCGGCGGCGGAGGCGCTGGTCAGCGGCCTCTTGCGCGAGCCCGACCGCCTCCTGTGCCGCCACGGGCCCGTCGGGGAGGAGGTGTAGGCCGGTGGACCGCCCCAAGCTGAAGATCCCCTCCATGGTGAAGGATCCGGTGCTCATCGAAAAGCGCCGGCGCCAGATCGTCGACGCGGCGGTGGAACTGTTCATCCACAAGGGTTTTCACCGCACGACAACCCGCGAGATCGCCAAGGCGTCAGGTTTCAGCATCGGCACCCTCTACGAGTACATCGAATCGAAGGAGGACGTCCTCTACCTGGTCGTCGAGGCCATCCACGGCGAAGTGGAGCGGCGGCTGCGCGAGGCGCTGTGCGACAGCAAAAGCGGCATTGAAATGCTCAAGGAAGCCATTCGTCACTTCTTCAAGGTGATGGACGAAATGCAGGACAGCGTGCTCCTCATGTACCAGGAGACGAAGTCCTTGCCGCCGACGCATTTGCCGTATGTGCTGCGCAAGGAAGAGGAGATCACCGGCATCTTCGAAGAAATCCTGCGCCGCGGCATCGCCGACGGCACGATTCGCCTCGACGAGTCGCAGGTGAAGCTGATGGCCCATAACATCATGGTGATGGGCGAGATGTGGACGTTTCGCCGGTGGGCCCTGCGCAAGCACTACACGCTGGAGCAGTACACGGAGCGGCAGATCGCGCTGCTCCTGAACGAGATGGCCAGCGAATCGAGCAAAGAACCGATACGAAAGGAGTGAGCGACGATGGAAGCCGGGCTCAAGCCTCATGCGGACGAACAAACGCGTTCCCACGCGGCGACGGCGGAGGACGCGCGCGGCCGCGTGGTGGACGGCGTCTACCGCACGCGCCACAAGGTGCGCTTCGTCACGGCGGCCAGCCTCTTTGATGGCCACGATGCGGCGATCAACATCGTCCGTCGCCTGCTTTTGGCTTCTGGTGCCGAGGTGATCCATCTCGGCCACAACCGCTCGGCGGAGGAAATCGTCCGCGCCGCCATTCAGGAAGACGTGCAGGGGATTGCCGTCAGCTCCTACCAGGGCGGGCACATGGAGTTCTTCAAGTACATGTACGACCTCCTGCAGGAACGCGGCGCCGGGCACATCAAGATCTTCGGCGGCGGGGGCGGGGTGATCATCCCCCGTGAGATCGACGAGCTGGAGGCCTACGGCATCTGCAAGATCTTCTCGCCGGAGGACGGCCGGCGCATGGGCCTGCAGGGCATGATCAACTACATGCTCGAGCAGTGCGACTTCCCCACGGTGACGGAGGTGACCGACGAACCGGCCCGCCTGCGCGCCCGCGACGAGCAAGCGATCGCTCGGCTGATCACCGTGGCCGAGCAGGAGGTGGCGCGCGGGGAGCGGCGCTACGGCGCGCTGTTTGACGAGCTGCGCCGGGCGAATCCCCACGTGCCGGTGGTCGGGATCACCGGGACCGGCGGGGCCGGGAAGAGCTCGCTGACCGACGAGCTTGTGCTGCGCTTCCTCGAGCACTTCCCCGACAAGACGGTGGCCATTCTCTCCGTCGACCCGTCCCGCCAGCGCACAGGCGGCGCCCTCCTCGGCGACCGCATCCGCATGAACGCCATCGACAGCCCGCGGGCGTACATGCGCAGCCTGGCCACGCGCGGGTCGAAATCGGAGCTGTCCCCGGCCATCGAGGACGCCATCGCCGTCGTGAAGGCGGCCGGATTCGACCTCGTCATCGTCGAGACGAGCGGGATCGGCCAGGGCGACGCCGAGATCGTCAAGGTGTGCGACATCGCCCTCTACGTGATGACGAGCGAGTTCGGCGCGCCGTCGCAGCTCGAGAAGATCGACATGCTCGACTTCGCCGACATCGTCGTCATCAACAAGTTTGAACGGCGCGGCTCCGAGGATGCCCTGCGCGAGGTGCGCAAGCAGGTCAAACGCAACCGCAACCTGTTCCACGTGAAGGACGAGGACCTGCCGGTGTTCGGGACCATCGCCAGCCAGTTCAACGACCCCGGCGTCAACAGCCTGTTTGCCCATCTGGTGAAGACGATCAACGAGAAGAAGGGGACGGGCTGGCCGGTGCCCGACGCGCCGAAGGAGAAGGTGACGACCAAGCACAATCGGATCATCCCGCCGGAACGGGCCAACTACCTGGCCGAAATCGCCCAGACGGTGCGGAACTACCGCAAGTTTGTCGACGAGCAGGTGGCCGTGGCGCGCAAGCTGTACCGGCTCCACGGAGCCAAGGAGGCGCTGGCCGGGCGCGACGACGAGGAAGCCAAGAAGGCGCTGGCCGCCCTGGAGGAGGAGATCGCCCGCACCGAGGCCCAGCTGCACCCCGACTGCAAGAAGATTCTGGAGAACTGGCCCAAGGTGAAGGAGAAGTACACGCAGGACACCTTCACCTACAAGGTGCGCGATAAGGAGATCACGCAGCAGCTGTACACGACCTCGCTGGCAGGGACGAAGATTCCCAAGGTGGCTCTGCCGAAGTACGAGGACTGGGGCGAAATCCTCAGGTGGTGCCTGAAGGAAAACGTGCCCGGCGAATTCCCGTACACCGCCGGCGTCTTCCCCTTCAAGCGCACCGAGGAAGACCCCAAGCGGCAGTTTGCCGGCGAGGGCACGCCGGAGCGCACGAACAAGCGCTTCCACTACCTGTGCCGCAACGACACGGCCAAGCGCCTGTCCACGGCTTTCGACAGCGTCACCCTGTACGGCCACGACCCCGATTACCGGCCGGACATCTACGGCAAGGTCGGGGAGAGCGGCGTCAGCGTCTGCACGCTCGACGACATGAAGAAGCTGTACGCCGGCTTTGACCTGTGCGACCCGAAGACGAGCGTGTCAATGACGATCAACGGGCCGGCACCGATTCTCCTGGCCATGTTCTTCAACACGGCCATCGACCAGCAGGTGGAGAAGTTCAAGGCCGAGCACGGTCGCGAGCCGACGCGTGAGGAGTACGAAGAGATCAAAAAACGGACGCTCCGCACGGTGCGCGGCACGGTACAGGCCGATATCCTCAAGGAGGACCAGGGCCAGAACACGTGCATCTTCTCCATCGACTTCGCCCTGCGCATGATGGGCGACATCCAGCAGTACTTCATCGACAACGAGGTGAAGAACTACTACTCGGTGTCGATCAGCGGGTACCACATCGCCGAGGCCGGGGCCAACCCGATCACGCAGCTCGCCTTCACCCTGGCCAACGGCTTCACCTACGTCGAGTACTACCTGTCCCGCGGCATGCACATCGACGACTTCGCGCCCAACCTGTCCTTCTTCTTCTCCAACGGCCTCGATCCCGAATACTCGGTGATCGGCCGGGTGGCGCGGCGCATCTGGGCCACGGTGATGAAGTACCGATACGGCGCCAACGAGCGCAGCCAGAAGCTGAAGTACCACGTCCAGACCTCGGGCCGTTCCCTGCACGCCCAGGAGATGGCCTTCAACGACATCCGCACCACGCTGCAGGCGCTCATGGCCATCTACGACAACTGCAACTCGCTGCACACCAACGCCTACGACGAGGCGATCACCACGCCGACGGAGGAGTCGGTGCGCCGGGCGGTGGCCATCCAGCTCATCATCACCAAGGAGCTTGGACTGGCCAAGAACGAAAACCCGCTGCAGGGCTCCTTCATCATCGAGGAGCTGACCGACCTCGTCGAGGAAGCCGTGCTGGCCGAATTCGAGCGCCTCAGCACCCGCGGCGGCGTCCTCGGGGCCATGGAGACGATGTACCAGCGCGCCAAGATCCAGGAGGAGTCGCTCCACTACGAGCAGCTCAAGCACAGCGGCGAGCTGCCGATCATCGGCGTCAACACCTTCGTCAACGAAAACGCCTCCGAGGAGGAGTGGAACAACGTCCAGCTGGCGCGGGCGACGAAGGAGGAGAAGGAGCAGCAGATCCGGAACCTGCGCGCCTTCCAGGAGCGGAACAAGGACAAGGCGCCGGAGATGCTGAAGCGCCTCAAGGAGGTGGCCCGCTCCGGCGGCAACATCTTCGCCGAGCTGATGGAGACGGTGAAGTACTGCTCCCTTGGCCAGATCACCCAGGCCCTGTACGAAGTGGGCGGCAAATACCGTCGGAACATGTAACAACCGGTTTCGACCTTCCCCCTCCACCGTGCGTGGGAGGGGGTGTTTTTTTGCCATCGGTTGACACCGTTTCCTTTCCATCAACCCCCTAATGAAACCCCCTCCCCCTCCCAATAAAATGAGCAATGAACACAAGGAAAGGAGGTGGGGTGGTGAAGGGGGTATCCCGAACGCTGCTGGCCTTCTTCCTCGTGTTCGCCTGGTTGGCGCCGGCCGACGACGCCGCCGCAGCTCGTCCGGTCCTGAAGTACGGCGCGACGGATGGTTACGTGTGGGATCTGCAGCATCGCCTGATCCAATTGGGGTACTACAACGGACCCTACGACGGCATCTTCGGCTGGCGCACCCAGAAAGGGGTCAAGGCGTTCCAACGCGACCACGGATTGCCCGCGACGGGCGTTGTTGGCACGCGCACGTGGAACGCGCTCTACCGGCGCACGTTCACGGCGCGGGAGGTTGACCTGCTCACCCGCCTGGTGTACGGGGAAGCGCGCGGCGAGCCGTACCGCGGCCAGGTGGCCGTGGCGGCGGTGGTGCTCAACCGCCTTGAGTCGACGCGGTTCCCCAACACGGTGAGCGGCGTTATCTTCCAGCCTGGCGCCTTCTCGGTGGTCAACGACGGCCAGCTTTGGCTGACGCCGAACCGGACGGCCCGAAACGCCGTCCTCGACGCCATTCGCGGGTGGGACCCCTCCTACGGCGCGCTCTTTTACTACAACCCCAAAAAGACGACCAACGCGTGGATCCGCAGCCGGCCCGTGACCACGGTGATCGGCAACCACGTGTTTGCCAAATGAGCCCGTCCCGCGGGACGGGCCTTTTTGTTCCGCGCGGCTTTGGCAAGGGCAGCGACCGGGTCTGCCCGTCTCGTGAGAGCGGGAACCGAACGGGCCCGCGAAGGAT
>NZ_BMOF01000053.1 GCF_014646935.1 Calditerricola satsumensis
GTCCGTTCATAGGGCTCTGCACGCAGCTGCTCCGTGGCCTGAGCTTGCAAAATTTGATTCAGAACGGACTCCAGGAGCTTGGCGAGCGCATCGTCTTTCGTGTCGCGGAGAAAAAGTTGATGCAAAAGCTGTGCATCTACGGTAATCTGATCGTGAGCCATTTCGATCCCCTCTCCCTTTTTTGGTTTTTGTGGGTCCAAGCTCCATTCTAACCGAAGGGGATTGGAAATGGCTCTCTGACTTTTTTCAGAGAGTCCTTTTTACACAAGAATACGGACTCAACTTTTGCATCTAACGGTGTACTTTCCCCCTCCTTTCAGCTAACATAAGTTATAACTGAACAGAAACCATGCACATGGCAAGAACAAGCGAACGGTAAGGAGGACGCCACCATGACCAACATTCGCGAGTCGGATCTCCCGGGGATTGGACGGAAATTCCAGATCGACACCCGCAGCGGGGATAAGCTGGTCATCATCATTCATGATGACGGCAGGCGCGAACTTTACCACTTCGACCCCGACGATCCGGACAGCAGCATTTCCATGGTCACCCTGGATGACGACGAGGCGCGACAAGTGGCCGGCATCATCGGCGGCCTGACCTATAGACCCAAGGCCTTGGAATCCGTCGAGGTGGCCCTCAACGACCTGGTCATTGAGTGGTACAAGGTGGAACCCAACTCCAAGTGCGTAGGCCGAACGATCGGCGAACTCCAGATCCGGAAACGGACGGGGGCCACGGTCATCGCGGTCATCGATAAGGATCAGAAGCAAACGGTGAACCCCGGGCCGGACTACGTGCTGAAGGCCGAAACCATTTTGGTTGTGATGGGCGAGCGCCAACAAATCAAAGCGTTCAAGCAACTCGTATCCAACGGGAGCGAATAAATAAGACATGGAACACATCGTTTTCGAGGTTGGCCTCGCCCTTACCCTCATGGCGGTTGCGGGGTTAATCTCCATCCGCCTTCGCTTCTCGATTATCCCGTTCCTGATTCTGATTGGAATGACCGTCGGGCCCCATGCTCCCCAGCTCGGCATGGTGGATTTGCGCTTCATCCAAAGCGCCCCCCTGATCGAGTTCATGGGGCGGCTGGGGGTCCTCTTCCTGCTCTTCTACGTGGGCTTGGAATTCTCCGTGAGCCGACTAATCAGGGCGGGGCGGTCCATCGCCATTGGCGGTACCATCCATGTCGGGCTGAACTTCGTTCTCGGATTATTGTTCGGCTGGATGATGGGATGGCCGCTCAAGGAGATCTTGGTGGTGGCCGGTATTGTAACGGTTTCATCCAGCGCCATTGTGGCCAAGGTGCTGGTCGACCTCAAACGCACGGCAAACCCGGAAACCGAGATGATTCTCGGTATTATCATGTTCGACGACGTCTTCCTGGCCGTCTATCTCACGATCCTGTCGGGTCTCCTCTTTAGCGGCGCCACCTCGGTGGGCGGTGTTATCCTTTCGGGAGGCATCGCACTGGGCTTCATGCTGGCCATCCTGGCTCTCGGACGGGTGGCCGTCCCCTGGCTGAATCGGGTCCTGAACATCGGTTCAACGGAAGTCTTTTTGCTGGTTGTATTTGCGGCCCTCTTTTTGATCAGCGGATTCGGTGAAACCCTCCACGTCGCTGAGGCCATTGGGGCTCTGCTCGTGGGTTTGGTGCTCGGGGAAACCGAACATCGCAAGCGCATCGAGCACCTTATATTGCCGCTAAGAGAAGTATTTGGAGCAATGTTCTTCTTTAGCTTTGGTTTATCCATTGACCCGAGGACGCTAGGCGGGGCAGTCTGGCCCGCGCTCGGCGCCGTGCTGCTCACGTTGGTCGGCAACTTCACTGCGGGGATGCTGGCCGGTCGTAGTGCCGGTCTTTCACCGAAGGCCGCTGCCAACATCGGGCTCACGATCGTCGCCCGCGGTGAATTCTCCATCATCATGGCAAACCTCGGGAAGTCGGCCGGTCTCTTGTCCATCCTCCAACCCTTTGCTGCCCTCTATGTCCTCATCCTCGCCGTCGTCGGACCGCTCCTCGCCAAGGAGTCGAAGGCCATCTTCACCACCCTAAACAAGGTATTCAAGTGGCAATCACCGAGGGAGACAAAAGCGTCAACTGCACCACACGGGAAAAAAGAGCACGGTTAAGGGGAATCCCCTCCCCGTTCGGAGCCACGCCGCCCCAGAAAACTGCACGGAAAAGATTTCTGATGGGGCGGCGTGGCATTCACGGATGGCTGCAGAATAAAGGAATTCGGGTAGCCAACTATGAAGGCACACGACGGCACGCATTGACATCTCCTACAAAGAAACGCGATAATTAAAGCAATATTCCGCAATCGGTAAGGCGACACACGGAGGAACGAAAGGCGAAGAACTCCGCCTGTCTTGAAAGGAAGGGGGGCAGTGGCCGTGGAAGGCCTGACACCGGACCTCTCGGGTCGCGTACACCCGAGGCGCGAGAGCCTTGCGAAGGTGAATGCCGTACGGGTAGCCGTAATCCAGGCTGCACCCGTCATCCTGGACCGCGAGGCCACCACGGCAAAGGTCTGCCGCTTGATCGCGGAAGCCGCCGCGCAGGGCGCCCGCCTGATCCTGCTCCCGGAAGCCATGATCCCCGCATATCCGCGGGGAATGACCTTTGGAACTGTCGTCGGGCACCGCAGCGACAAGGGGCGGCGTGCCTATGCGCGCTACTGGGACCAAGCCGTTGACGTGCCGGGGCCCGTGACCGAGGCCATCGGTGCAGCCGCCCGGGAAGCTTCTGCCTACGTCGCCATCGGCGTAGTTGAGCGGGATCGCGCCTATAGGGGCGGTACGCTGTATTGCACACTGCTCTACTTTGGACCCGATGGCCGGCTGCTGGGCAAGCACCGCAAGCTGAAGCCCACCGGTGCCGAGCGCCTGGTGTGGGGCGAGGGCGACGGCAGCACGTTGACGGCAATCCAGACCGAATTCGGGACGGTCGGGGGGCTGATCTGCTGGGAGAACTACATGCCCCTCGCCCGCATGGCGATGTACCACAAGGGCGTCGACCTTTACCTGGCCCCGACGGCAGACGCCCGCGATTCCTGGCAGGCCACCATCCGCCACATCGCCTGCGAGGGGCGTTGTTTCGTCCTGTCCTGCAACCAATTTGTCACCCGCGACATGATGCCGAAGGATTGGGAGGACATCGGCCCCGGCCCCGACATCCTCTGTCGCGGGGGCAGCGCCATTGTTGATCCGCTCGGGAACTATCTGGCCGGTCCCCTCTTCGATCGGGAAGGCATCCTGGTGGCCGATCTGGACCTCAACCGCATCACGGAGGCCCGTTACGATTTTGATCCGGTCGGGCACTACAACCGGCCCGACGTCTTCCGGCTGATCGTCAACGAGGCGCCAGCGCCAGCGGTTGAGCAAACCGCGCATTGCTAAGCCAATTGGAATCGGTAAACGGGGTTCCCCATCGGGAACCCCGTTTTGCTTTCGACCACGCACCTGTTCTCATCTGCCGCGCCCGCTTACTCCGCCTCGCCGCCCGACCGCGCCAGCCGCTCGGCCAGCGCCACGAGCGTGCGCACGCCGGCGCCGGTGGCCCCTTTCTCGTGCAGGGGACCCGCCTGATCGGCCCATGACGTGCCAGCAATGTCGAGGTGGGCCCACGGCGTGTCCTCGGCGAATGCGCCGACAAACAGGCCGCCCATGATCGGATGGGCTTTCCGCCCCGGCGCGTTGTTGAGATCGGCCACCGGGCTCTTCAGCTTCTCGTAATAGTGCGGGAAGTTGGGGAGCCGCCACAACAGCTCGCCGGCGTCCTGCCCCGCGGCCAGGACCTCGTCGGCCCAGGCATCGTCGTTGGCGATCAGGCCGGTCACCTCGTCGCCCAGGGCGACGATCACGCCGCCGGTCAGCGTGGCCACGTCGACGATGCGCTTGGCGCCCTGCCGCCGCGCGTACGTCACGGCATCGGCCAGGAGGAGCCGCCCCTCGGCGTCGGTGTTGCGGATCTCCACCGTGCGTCCGTCCAGCATGGTGATGACGTCACCCGGCTTGAACGCCGTGCCGGAGGGGCTGTTTTCCGCCGCCGGGATGAGCGCGAGGAGATTGACCGGCAGCTTGAGCGCGGCCACGGCGTCCAGCGCGCCAAGGACGGCCGCCGCGCCGCCCATGTCTCCGATCATTTCGTGCATGTTCTCCCGCGGCTTGAGGCAGATGCCGCCGGTGTCAAAGGTAACCCCTTTGCCGATGTAGGCCGTCACATCCGCCCACTCCGGCCGGCCCTGGTAGCGAATGACGGTGAAGGTCGGCGGCTGGGCGCTGCCTTTCCCCACGGCCACAATCCCGCCCATGCCCAGCTTCGCAATGGCTTCGGCGTCGAGCACCTCATAGGTCAGTCCATGGCGCTCGGCCAGTTCCGTCGCCTTTTGCGCCAGAGCATCGGGGGTGAGGACGTTGCCCGGCAGGTTGGTCAACTCGCGGGCCAAGACCGTGCCCGAGGCGTAGGCGGCCCCTTTGCGCAGCCCAGCCTCCCACGCTTCGGCATCGACGTTCACGACGACGGACACCGCCTCCCACGACACATCGGGCTCGCTGTTCTTGCGGAAGCCTCGGTACCGGTAGGCGCCGAGGCAAAAGCCTTCCGCCACGGCGTGGGCCGCCCGCTCCGGCGGCAGCATCGCGGCGCGCTCGTGCGGGGCAACGATGGCCACCTTCCGCGCGCCCAGCTTGCGCGCCTCCTTCGCCGCCCGGCCCGCCGCTTCCCGCAGGCGGACAAAATCGAGCCCTTCCGGTTTGCCCAGCCCGACGACGAGCAGCCGCTTGGCCGGCAGCTTGCCCAGCGTGTAGACCGGCGTCACCGCACCCGAGCGGGCGGGTAGATCGCCTTCCTGGAGAAGACGGGCCAGCTGGCCGTCGAGCGCCACATCCAGAGCCGCCCCTTCGCCCTCCAGGGGCACGCCTTCCATGCAGAACAGCACCAACACGTCGGTGGAAACGCCGGTCACCGAACCGCGGTGAACGTGAAAATCCATGGCATTCTCCCCTTTCCCGTCGCAATGAGTTCGTCCGATCGTTACCCGTCGTCCGCCTCCAACCGCAAACGCAGCCGCGGTAGCGCCAGATGGCGCGCCTCGTCCCACGGAATGCGGTCCTGTGGCGGCAGCGCTGCGAGGCACCGGTCGATATACGCCACCACGCCGTCGACGTCGAGACTCCAGAACCGCGGGCGGTACGGCTCCAAATAGCCCTTGGCCGACGAAAACATCAGCCGCGCTCCGCGCAGGTTGCCCAGCTCGGCGTGGTAGAGGGCCACCGCCAGCTGCAACAGCCCTTGCAAGAACTTGTTGTGCCGATCTTCCATCCACAGCTCCTCGAGGAGGTCGTGGCAGGTGTAGTAGTCGCCCTCGTTGAAGCGATCAAGAAACGCCAGGTACTGCGGTGGATAGCGGTCGCGCACGGTCAGCTCCCCTTGCACCAGGCGTTAGGGCAAATCGATCAGGATCAGTTCCGAAGCTTCGCGCGCGGCGATGGACAGGGTTTCCTCGTTCTCGATGCGTGCCTGGTCTCCCGTGGCCATCGCCACGCCATTGAGGTCGGCTCCGCCCTCGATGACGTAGAAAAACGCGCGCCGGCCAGGGGCCAAAACGTGGGTCACGCGATGACCCGCCTCCAGACGGGACACATAGAAGACCGCATCCTGATGGATGCGCAGGGCCCCGTCGTGTCCCTGCCCGGACACCACCGGAAGCAAGCGGTTTGTACGCGCCTCGCGCGAAAAGGACCGCTGCTCGTACCCCGGCGCAATCCCCCGTCTTTCTGGAAGCACCCAGATCTGCAAGAGGTGCACCGGTTCGTCGCCATGGTTCCATTCCGAATGGACAATGCCCGTCCCGGCCGACATGCGCTGCACATCGCCGGCAGACAGCACGCCGCGGTTGCCGAGGCTGTCTTCGTGCGTCAGTTCGCCCTGCAAGACGTAGGTGACGATCTCCATCTCCAGGTGCGGGTGCATCGGAAACCCGCTGCGCGGGGCGATGACGTCGTCGTTGAACACGCGCAGCGGCCCAAAGGAGACGTTGTTCGGATCGTAATAATGGTCAAACGAAAACAGCCAGTACGTTTGCAGCCAATCCGTTTCATAGCGGTACCGCTCATGGGCAGGAATGCGACGAATCATGCTCCCGAACTCCTTTCAACGCGAAGGATAGGCGTGGGTCGGACATCCGGCGCGCCCGCCGTCCCCCGTGAGACCACCACGCCAGCGCGACATACCCGGCAAACGGCACCCCGATAACCCAAAACAGGGCCGACGGATGCAGGTGCGACATGGCCAGCCCGCCGAGGTTGGGTCCGGCGATGCTCGCCACGCTGAAACCGATGGAACCCAACGCGTTGGCCGTCGGCAAGAGGCTTTTGGGCAGCAGATCGGCAGCGTAGGCCAAGCCCAGCGTGTAGATCGATCCGACCAGCGCCCCCGCCACTGCCATCGTCACCAGCAGCGGCACGCCGCGGCCGGCAACGGGCATGAGGAAGAAGAGGAAGGCGCCGGCGGCGATCAGCAGGGGAAGGAGGCGCGCGCGACCCCAGCGGTCCCCGGCCATCGCCAGGGGGAGCTGCAAGACGAGGCTGCTGACGGTAAACGCCGACAAGCTGAACGAAATCCACGCCTCCGCCAGGCCTACCCGCGCCCCGTATACGGGAAAGAGGCTGGTCAAGGTGGCCTCCATCCAGCCGAACAGCGCCGGCGGAAGCAGCGCGAGATAGGCCAGCCGCCACGTTCGCGCGTAGAGGGAAAGGCTGCGCTCGGCACGCCGTTCGGTAACGCTCGGCGGCCGCTCCGGCGGATTGGTCCAAACGGCGGCCAGCGCGGCAACGAGCAGCACCGCGGCCACGCCAAAGGGCACCCACTCCCCAAGGGACAGCAGGGGCAGGGCCAGGGGTCCGACGCCGAACCCCAGCCCGTACGCCATGCCGTACAGCGAGACGATTCGCCCGCGCTTGTCCGCCGGAGCCCGGATGGTGAGCCACAGATGGGCGGCGTAATGCAGAATTTCTGCGCCCACCCCCGAAAGAAAGCGCAAAGCCATCCACAACGCCGGTGAGGCCCACAAGGGATAAAAAAAGAGTGTCCCTGCCATCAGACCGCCGCCGGCCGCTAGCACCGGACGGTAGCCCCACCGGCGGACCAGCCGTTCCGAAAGCGGCGCGGCCACCAGAATGCCTGCATACAGGAACGTCGCGTGCAAGCCGTTGGCCGCCGCCGACAAGCCCTGCCGTTCAAGCAACAGGGCCAACACGGGAAGCAGCATGCCCTGGGCTGCGGCGGCAAGAAAGCAAAGGGCGTAAAGCGGCCACGCGCGAAAACGGCCACCCGGCTCCACCCAACGGTTCATGTGCGGTCACCCACTGTTCATCATACCGCAACCGGGCTCGCTTTAGGAGGTGACATACCGCGGGACGGCCGTTTCGAGCATCATGGCGATGAACCGGTCCACGTAATACGGATCAAACTGGGTGCCGGCGCACCGCTTCAATTCGGCGAACGCTTCGTCAACGGTTTTGGTCCGTTGGTACGGGCGCTCCGTCGTCATGGCGTCAAAGGAATCGAGGATGGTCAAAATGCGGACCAGCTTGGGAATCTGCTCCCCTTTCAGCCCGTACGGATAGCCGCGCCCGTCGAGGCGCTCGTGGTGCAGCTCCACCAGCGGCGCGAATTCCTGCAGCGACGGATAGGCGTTGATGATCTCTTTGCCCCAAATGACGTGCATCTGAATGATGCGCCACTCGTCCTCCGTCGGTTTTCCCTTTTTGGTCAGGATGCTGCGCGGGATTTCCACCTTTCCGATGTCGTGAATCAGCGCGCCGTATGCGAGAAGCCGTTGCTCTCGCTCATCCAATCCCAGATACGCGCCAAACTGCAGGGCGTACTCGTATACGCGGCGGCTGTGCTGGTAGGTGTACGGGTCCTTGACCCGAAACACGGAGATGAGGTTCTCGATCAGGGTTTTGACCGCGTCGTCAGGGGTCATGAACACGCGGGTCAGGCAGTCGCGGTATATGTGGACCTGGTTTTTCCCCTGCTTTTTGGAGTAGTAGAGGGCAATGTCCGCTTTTTTAATCAGGTCGTAACGGTTGAGGGTTTCCGCCGTGACCGTGCTGATGCCGCCGGAAAACGAGATGCATCCGAGGGGAAGGGCCTCGACACCGGGAAACGGCGTGTCGTTGATCGCCTTGCGCATCGCCTGGGCTATGTTGTAAGCGGTTTCGACATCGGTCTGCGGAAGGATGATGGCGAATTCCTCTCCGCCATACCGAAAAACCATGTCCGTCGGCCGCACATGGGCGCGAAGCAAATCGGCAAACCGTTTCAAATACTGGTCGCCTTTGGTATGGCCAAAGAGGTCGTTGTACTTTTTGAAGTCGTCGAGATCCAGGAGGAGCAGGCTAAGCGGATTCCCCGTTTCCTTCGCCCGCTGCACCTCTTCCTCCAGCCGCTCGTGGAAATAGCCGTGATTGTACAACCCCGTTAGGGGATCGGTGATGGCTTTGTTTTTTTGTTCTTGATATAGGACATAATAATTGTTAAATGAAACAGCGATTAACACAATAAAGGTTACAAAGAGAAATACACCGAGCATACCATGATAGTAAAGCAATGAAGACAATGTAATAGAAGACATAATCGAAACAACATACCTAATATAGAAATATCTTACCATTTTTGGTATTGAACTTGAGAAAGGTTCACCAATCAAAATTTTTACGTATAAACCCACCAAAAATGCATTGGTAGCTAAATAAACAAATATGGCGATAATATATGGCATAGGCTGACTAAAACGCGGTTCACCGATATCTCCACCAAAAAATACAAAAGCATAATGACTACTAACTAACATAAAAAAATAAATATTGAAATTAGTTAATACCTTCCAGATATCAACTCTCCGAAGAAAAAGATTTACAATAGTAGCTATTAACAAAGTACATAATGCCGGGAAAATCCCTAGCACAAATACCGATGCTAAATATACAGAAGAATCCATAGATAATAAAATACGGTTTCTATTACCTCTAAGCGGAATAGGAATGGCCCAAAAATCTAATATGACAGCCGCAGCGCTAAAAACATAGATCGATACCCATACCTTCCACTCATCAGTCCAGTACGGATGAATAATAAAATAATAATGGAGCAATAAAAGAATAAAGGCTATAGGGTATATGTAAATACTTTTTTTCATATAATCACCAACCTAAAAGAATTGGGGATGGCTGGTACATAAAATATCTAAATCAAGATTACCCAAATTTAAAAGCCGACGACAACACCAAAACCGCGCTCGCCAGCGCCACGACGTTGAACAGCAGGTAGAGCGTCTTTTTGCTCATGCTTCTCACACCTCCTTCGACAAAAATGCACGTTTTCCTTTCTCTCTCACCCCAAGATTTCTTTCAAATTACATAGCCATCCCCAATTTTTCCTCCCTGGATGGACGCTTCCTAACGAGAAGCGCCTGGATCACCAGAAATGCGCCAATGTTGATCAGCACATCCCCAATGCTCACAACCTGGTGCCGCGGGTAAGGAGGAAGCAGCGGAATGATGTCACCTAAGAAATTCAGGTTGGTTTCCTCGGACATCAAGATGTGCTTGCCGTATGGGCCCTGGGGCAGCGGTTCGATGTACGTCGGGCTGATCAGGCTGGCCGCTTCGGGGGACACCGGCATATAGCCCCCGTTGGCCACCATGACGACAAAATTGAGCAACCCGCCGATCAGCATCACGTTCACGCCGTGGATGTGCCGATTTTGGTAGAGCACGAGGAACATCACGAGATAGGCGCTGAGAAACCATACCGGGCTCATGCGAAAGATCGAGGGCATTTGATCCCGGAAAAGATACAGCGCAACCTGCCCCAGACACAGGGCAACAAACACCCACGCCCCGCGGATGCGCACATCGGCGAGATGCGCCAGCTTTCCCCCACGTAGAAGTGCCACGACAAGACCCAATAGAACGCCGTCGATCAACATTGAAAAACGGTCCTCCCGCGGCAAAATTCTCCTCTTCCCGTCTAAATCTTACGACACAACCCCAAAAAGGACAAGCCCCTTCTGCACCGCATTTCTCTGGCTGCACGACTGCAGTGCGCCGCGCACAATCGCGATTTACCGGCCGGTCGGCTGATCGGCCGCGGGAAGCCGAACCGAGAAACAGGTTCCTTTGCCCTTTTCGCTTCGCACGTCAATGCGCCCGTTCATCGACTGGACAATCCGGTAGGAAACGGTCAACCCCAAACCGGTTCCGTCCTTTTTGGTGGAGAAAAACGGGGTGCCGATGCGCTTCAGCTCTTCTTCGGTCATGCCAAGCCCCGTATCTTGTATGTCAATGCGGATCCACCGCTCCTCCCGCAACGCGGAAACGCTCAGCGTCCCGCCCCACGGCATGGCCTCTACGGCATTTTTCATCAGGTTCATCAACACCTGGTTCAGTTTTTCCCCGTCGCCGTAGACAGAGAGCCCGGGTTCCACCCTGAGGTGCATTTCCACGTTGTGCAAATGGGCAAAGGGGGTAATGACATTGACCACATACTGCACATGGGTGCCAACGTCCAAAACCGATTCTTGCGAGGGCTTGGGTTTGCAAAAGGACAGGTAGTCGCCAATGATCGATTCGGCCCGGTCCAGCTCGTCGACGATGAACGTCAGGTAAGTCTGGCTGCGCGCGTCGCGCGTTTGTTGCTTCAACAGCTGCAAGAAACCGCGCGCCACGGTGAGCGGATTGCGGATCTCGTGGGCGATGGATGCCGCCATCTCCGCCAACGCGTTAAACTTCTCGATGCGCTCGATTTCCATCTTCATTTTCAGCGTGGCCCGCAAGTTTTCACACAAATGAACAAGGAATCCTCCCACCGTCGCATGAACCACGAGAAGAACGGCCTCGTCGGGGATTGCCTCAACCGGCACGACTCCCGCCTGCAAAACATGCCAAGCCACGCTGAGAAGGAAGTACAGGGCATCGAGCGCGACAAACGCCCCAATTCGCTTCCGGTGCGGATACGATTCCCATCGGTTTCGCAACCAGAGAGAAAGAAGAAGGGAAACGGCCAAGGGAACCGCCGAATCTTCCCACGCTGCGCCGCTCACGGCGGTGCGAACAAAAACGTAGCCGATCGCCACCAGCAAGGCGGATCGGGCTTCCCCATACAACAGGCACATCAGCACCGGAATCGCGCCGAGATCATACAGAAAGCCCTCCGCTTGAAAAATCGGAAAAACGGCGCACAGAACCACGGTTCCAAATGCCAGCACGGTGATGAACAGGTGGTTGGGAGCGTTAAATTTCCCGTGTTTTTCAGCCCAAACCATCTGATAAACAAAGAACGCGAACAAAAGAATCAAAACATTTAGGAGCAGATTCCGGATATCCACCAACGTCCTCACCCTACGACCATTTTACCGCACACCCGAAAATGGTGCAGGTTGCGTTTCTCCCAGTCAAAAAGTCCCCACGCGCGTCAGCGTGAGGACACCGGCTTGAGCAACGTCACCGTCTCCACATGGCTGGTGTGTGGGAACATGTCAACGGGTTGGATCCATTGGAGGCGAAACCCGCCATCGAGGAGCACCTTGCAGTTTTTGGCCAGCGTAGCCGGGTTGCACGACACGTACACCAGGCGGGGCGGGCGAAGGGTCAAGATCGTGGACAGCAGCGCCTCGTCCAGACCCGTGCGGGGCGGGTCGACCACCACGACGTCCGGCACAAAGCCCTCCCGCACCCATTGGGGGAGCAGGTCCTCGGCCCGTCCCACGGCAAACCGGACATGGGTGAGCCCATTGGCCTTCGCATTGCGGCGGGCGTCGTCGATCGCCTCGGGGATCACATCCATGCCCCGCACCTCCCGCGCATAGGGCGCCAGCCACAGCGCAATCGTTCCCACGCCGCAATAGGCGTCCACCACGCGCTCCGTCCCCGTCAGGGCCGCCGCCTCGCGCACGACGTTATACAGCTTGACCGTCTGCTCGGGATTGAGCTGAAAAAAGGCGCGCGGCGAAAGCCAGAACCGCAACGGTCCCAGCCGCTCCTCGATGCGTTCCGTTCCCCAGAGGCGTCGGGTCACCTCGCCGAAGATGAGCGGCGTCGCACGGGGATTGACGTTTTGCATGATGCTCGTCACATAGGGCAAGCGTTCGCGCAACCGCTTCACAAGCGCGTCGGCGCGCGGCAGGTGGTCGGTGCGGGTGACGAAGGTGAGTTGCCCTTCCCCCGTCGCCAGCCCCACACGGGCGACAAGGGTGCGCACCACGCCGGTGCGGGTGCGCTCGTCGTAAGGCGGGATGCCCAGCTCCTCCAGTGTTTGGCGCGCGACGCGGATCATTTCGTTGACGCGGGGATGGGTCACCGGACAATCCGCAAGCGGCACCAGCCGATGCGAACCGGGCTCAAAGAGCCCCACTTCCAGCCGCCCGTTTCGCCAAACGGCCTGGAGCTGCGCCTTGTTTCGGTACGCCCAAGGATTGTCCATGCCGATGCAGTCGCGAACCGGCGGATCGGCAAGCCCCGTGTAGCGGGCAACGGCCTCGCGCACGATCTCCTTTTTGGCCGCGAGTTGGCCCGCGTAGGAAAGGTGCTGGACCTGGCAGCCGCCGCACCGGTCGTAGACGGGGCAGGACGGCGTCGCGCGATCCGGTGAAGGGGCAAGAAAGCGGACGAGCTGGGCGCGGGCATAGGACGGGTGGATCTCCGTCACCCGCGCCCGAACCGTCTCGCCGGGCAAGGCCCCGTCGACAAACACCACCTGCCGGTCTACGTAGCCCACTCCCTCGCCGTTGATGCCCAACCGGCGAATCGGCACCGTCACCACTTGTCCGCGCTTCAGGCGGATGCGCGTGGTTGGACCCCCGCGCTTCCGCGTCGCGGTTGGCTCCTGCCGTCTCCTGGACAACCCCGTTCACGCTCCCTTTCGCGCCACCCCTCCGCGTTACCGGAACATCCCCTTCAGCACGAAGGCCACGTTGGCCGGACGCTCGGCGAGGCGGCGCATGAAGTAGCCGTACCAATCCTTCCCGAAGGGCACGTAAATGCGCACCTTGTACCCCTCGGCGGCCAGCTGGCGCTGCAAATTCGTGCGAATGCCATACAGAAGCTGGAACTCAAAGCGCGTGCGCGGGATGTTGTGCTCCCGCTCCAGCTGCTTTGTGTATTGGATGATGGCCTCGTCGTGGGTGGCCACCGCCGTGTAGTGACCGCCGAGCAGGTGCAGCTTGATCAGCTTCTTGAAGTTCTCGTCGACGTCCTTCTTGTCCGGATAGGCCACTTCCGGCGGCTCCTTGTAGGCCCCCTTGACCAGGCGCAAGTTGGCGTCGTAGTTCTCCCCCAGGTCGCGCACGTCCTGCTCGCTTCGGTAAAGGTAGGCCTGGATGACGATCCCGACGTTGTCGTACGTCTGGCGCAGCGCCTTGTAGATGTCGATGGCCGGCTGGCAATGGGAGAAGTCCTCCATGTCGATGCGCACGAAATTGCCGTACCGCTTGGCGGTGTCGAGGATGCGCCGCATGTTCTCCATGCACAAGCTGCGGTCAATGTCGAGGCCGAGCTGGGTCAGCTTAACGGACAAGTTGGACTCGACACCGGACCGGTGGATGGCCTCCAGCGTCTCGACGCACACCTGGGCCGCCTCTTTTGCCTCCTCGGCGTCGTGGACAAATTCGCCCAAGTGATCGAGGGTGGCCACCAGGCCGTCTCGGTTGAGCGCGCGGACCGCTTCGATGGCTTCCGCAATCGTTTCGCCGGCGACAAACCGGCGCGCGCCGAAGCGCAGGCCCCACCGCTTCGCCGCCTTGTTCAACGCCCGGTTCTTGGACAGAAACAAGAACAGATTGCGCAGCAGGGTCTCCATCGTTCCACGCTCCTTTCGCCAACAATCGACATCCCCTTGCGATTCTAAGCAAATTGTATGCCGATTTTACCTCTGTGCTCGCGGCCCGCACCGCGCAAGATTGCCGCCTCCACCCCAGCGGGGAAAGCGGATTCGCGCCCGGCATTTCAACAGTTTTGTTCAATCGTTTCCCCCTTCTGTATAATGAAGACAAAGTTGTTCAACGGGAGGGCGGTGCGGTGTCGAACGCGTTGCGGCTCTTGATGCAGCCCGTCGGCGATCTGGCCGAGCCGATGCGCCTTACGCTCCCGGTCGACACCACGGTGAACCGGCTGCGTTCGGCGTTGGCGGGACGCGAGCCGGTTTCGGTCCTTCTGGTCGACCAAGGGGAGCCCGTGGCCGTGTTTCCGGCCGAATGGACGCGGTTCCTACAGTATCTCCCGCCAGACATGCCGGTACGCGCGGCCAGCCTTCCCGCGCGCTGCGTGGCGGAAACCCTGCCGCTGGAGACCGTCTTGCGTGAAGAGTCCCCCGGGCAGGCGGCCTACGTCACCGTTGACGACGCGGGGAAACCCGCCGGGATCCTCACCCCCGATCGGCTGTTCCGCGCCTTGCGCAATGGGGCGATGGCCCTTTCCGCCCTCGTCGACGCGCTGGCGGAGACCACGTCCGACGCCGTCACCGTGGTGGACGCCTCGGGCCGGGTCCTCCTGTGGAACCGCGCGGCCGAGGCCATCTACCGCATTCCCAAGCGGGAGATCATCGGCCAGCCGATCGCGTCCTTCTTCCCGGCCGGGGCGATCAAGGTGCTCGAACTGCTGGAGCGGCGCGTTCCGGTGCGGCGGCTGTACCACGTTCCGCGGCCCGATCGCCACGTGGTGATCGACGCCGCGCCCGTGGAGCACGATGGGGAGCTCCTCGGCGCCGTGGCCTTCGAGGAAGACATCTCCGACCTGGTGCGGCTGCGCGACGAGTTGTCCACGGCCCAGTCCCACCTTCGCTCGCTGCAGGAAGCGATCACGCACACGCGGAACGACGATCCCTTTGCCGCCATTCGCGGCCGCTCCCCGCTGGTCAAGCGGGTGGTGGCCATGGCGCGGAAAGTGGCGGCCACCGACGTCACGGTGCTCATCACCGGGGAAAGCGGGGTCGGCAAAGAGCTCTTCGCCCAGGCCCTGCATCGCGCCAGCCGGCGGGCCAAGGGACCCTTTGTGGCCCTCAACTGCGCGGCCATCCCGGTGACGCTGTTTGAAAGCGAGCTGTTCGGCTACCAGGCCGGCGCGTTCACGGGCGCCGAACGGAGCGGCAAACCGGGCAAGTTGGAGCTGGCCCGCGGCGGGACGCTCTTCCTCGATGAGATTGGGGAACTTCCGCTCGAGTTGCAGGCCAAGCTCTTGCGCGTGCTCCAAGAGCGCCAGTTTTACCGCATCGGCGGGACCAAGCCCCTGCCCCTCGAAGCGCGCATCATCGCCGCCACCAACCGCCGCCTTGATGAGGAGGTGGCCGCCGGCCGGTTTCGGGCCGACTTGTACTACCGGCTCAACGTCGTCACGTTGGAGATTCCGCCGCTGCGGGAGCGACCGGAAGACATTCCCGAACTGGTGCAAGCCTTCCTGTTCGAATGCGCATCGCGCTACGACAAGCCGGTTCCCGTCCTCACGCCGGAAGCACTCGCCGCGCTGATGCGCTACCCGTGGCCCGGCAACGTGCGGCAGCTGCGCAACGCGGTGGAGCGGGCCATCATCCTGATGGACGGGAACACGCTGGATGTCCATCATTTCCCGGACGTGATGGGTCACGTCATGGAACGGAACAGAAAGGGAGCCAATCCCGATTCCGCTCCGCTCTCGGGCAACGAGAAGACAAGCGCCGCCGGCACGCAGCCGACCCGCGACGAGGCGGCGCGCATCTTGGCCGCCTTGCGCACCACCTACGGCAACAAGAGCGCCGCGGCACGCCTGCTGGGCATCTCCCGCGGCACGCTCTACAACCGCCTGAAAGCCCTGGGCCTCTCGGAGGCGGATTGGAAAGGCGAGCAGCGGCTGGACTCGCGCGCAAAGACAAATCCGCACCACGAAGGGAGAGCATGAGCGGAGGGACGGACGATGGTTCGCAACTGGATCACGTTCAACGCGCTCCGCACGTTGTGCATCCCGGGGGTTCGGTACATCAAACCGGAGCATTTCCTCCGCCACCGCGAGGAGATCCGCGCGGCCTCCTGGATCTTGTTTCCTGAGCACTGGCAGGTCAACGTGCTCGTGTACGCGTGGAAAAAGCGCATCTTTCCAAGCGCGGCCACGCTGCACCTCGGACACAGCAAGGTGGAAATGACGCGCGCCTTTTGGGCGGTGTGCCCGGAGCACGTCCCCTACACGGAGATTTTGGCCAACACCGAAACGAACGTGCGCGCCGTGCTGGACACTTTCCCGTTTCCCTTCATCGCCAAGGAGGTGCGCAGCTCGCCCGCACACTGGGCATCGACCACGCCGGTTTCGACGTCGCCTGGGTCGACGGCCACCCCTATCTCCTGGAATTCAACGCGCTGTTCGGCAACGAAGCGCTCAACCGCCTGGGCATTCGGGTGGAAGAGGCGATTGTGCGCTATCTTGAGGCCCACGACACGCCGTTTACGCCCCATACGCCCATGCACCCGTCGACACCCGTTCCGCGCGCCTCGTAGGGGTTCATTCGCATGGGATACGGAGAAAAAGCGGGGCGCGATTTTGCCGCTCTTTCCCGACCAAAAAGCGAAAGCGGGAGACGGGCTTGCCGTCTCCCGCGACGTGCCTGGCAACGACCTACTCTCCCAGGGGCTTTCGCCCCAAGTACCATCGGCGCTGGAGGGCTTAACTTCCGTGTTCGGGATGGGAACGGGTGTGTCCCCTCCGCTATCGTCACCAGACACCAATTATTCTATAACATCCGTTTCGATTTTGCAAGAGGAATTTTTTGTTGTGGGGTGTGGTTGCCCCCTGAAAACCGGACCGCGGATGTGGGGGGATGTGAGTGGGTTAAGCCCTCGAC
>NZ_BMOF01000054.1 GCF_014646935.1 Calditerricola satsumensis
CTCGCTTTTGTTCCCTTGGCTTGGTTGACCTCGCATCCACAATTATTGACCTAGAGCCAAATCAAACTTGACGGCCCGCCTCCAGCCGTGATAAAGTGTAGAAGTAAGCGAATAACGGAACAGGACGCAAGAAGACCAAGCAGAAGCACCCGCTGCTTCTCACCTGATCGGCGCTCGGTGGAGCTGCTGACAGGTTCGCGCGTACGGGAAACGGTTTGGCGTTGGCTGGAGTCGGCGGGTGGCGTGCGCCCGCCGATTTTATTTGAGTTTTCCTGGAGGTGGCAAGCAATTAGCAAGGAATTTTTGGTCAACGAGCAGATCCGCGCGCGGGAAGTCCGCCTGATCGGGCCGGACGGCGCGCAGTTGGGCATCAAACCGTTCCGGGAAGCCTTGCGCATTGCGCAGGACATGGGCCTCGATCTGGTCAACGTCGCGCCGCAGGCCAAACCGCCGGTCTGCCGCATCATGGACTACGGCAAATTCAAGTATGAACAAAGCAAAAAGGAGCGCGAGGCCCGCAAGAAGCAGAAGATCGTCCAGGTCAAGGAAGTGCGCCTGACGCCGAACATCGAGGAGCACGACCTGCAAACGAAATTGCGCAACGTGCGCAAGTTCCTGGAACACGGGGACAAGGTGAAGCTGACGATTCGCTTCCGCGGGCGGCAGATTGCCCATGCCGAATTGGGGCAGCAGGTACTCGACCGCCTGGCCAAGGAAGTTGAAGATATTGGCGCCATCGAGCGCAAACCCGCGCTGGAAGGGCGCCAGATGATCATGATCCTTGCGCCGAAAACGCCAAAAGGATAGGAGGAATCGCCATGCCCAAGATGAAGTCGCGGCGCGCTGCGGTGAAGCGCTTCAAAAAGACGGCTACGGGGAAGATCAAGCACTACCGAGCCAATAAAAGCCACCTCAACGAATGGAAACCGGCCAATCGCAAGCGTCGCCTGCGTCGGGCGGCCATCGTGAGCAAGGGCGACGCCAAGCGCATCAAGCAGCTGATCACCTATCTGTAAGGGTTCCGTACGCGCTTTGATGGGGCAAGGGATTTGCGCAACACAAAGGAGGGATTGCGATGCCGCGCGTAAAAGGTGGACCGTATACGCGCCGTCGTCGGAAAAAAATCTTGAAGATGGCGAAAGGGTACTTCGGGTCGAAGCACGCGCTGTACCGCACCGCGAAGCAGCAAGTGATGAAGTCGCTGATGTACGCCTACCGCGACCGTCGTCAGCGCAAGCGCGACTTCCGCAAGCTGTGGATCGCGCGCATCAACGCGGCAGCGCGGATGAACGGCCTGTCCTACAGCAAGTTCATGCACGGCCTGAAGGCGGCCGGCGTGGCCATCAACCGCAAGATGCTGGCCGAGCTGGCCGTCAACGACCAGAAGGCCTTTGCCGAGCTGGCCAACCTGGCGAAGCAAAAGCTGAATGCGTAACGGGTGAGAAAACAGCGGCACCCTCGGCGCGCGCCGAGGGTTTCGTTTTATGTGTCTGTCTGGATCTAACCGTCTCTTCCCCTCTCCCGATGGGGTGTTGACCTGGTATTTGCCGTGGGCAATGGCCGCATACCCCGGTTCGCCGATGGCCGACTTGTCGGAGCGGATGCTGGAAAATATGCTCCTTCATCGGGGTGATGTCATGTTTTCAGGGGAATGAAAATGAGGGCCGGATGGGCGCTACCGGGTCACGACGGTGGGCCCGGGGCCGTAACGCACGGTATCCTCAAGGAAAAGCCCTGTGCAGAACGGGACCAAAGGAGGCCTGCCGATGACTTGGCGATTCGACACGCGCGTCGTCCATTTCCGACAAAAGGGCCTGGAGCGCGAGACGCCCAAGGCGCCGCCGATCTACCAGACGTCGGCCTTTGCCTTTTCCGATCTCGACGAGCTGGAGGCGTACTTTGCCGGCGAGCGGCAGTACCTGTACACGCGGTTTCGGAACCCCAATGCCGATGACTTTGCCCGCGGCGTGGCCGCCTTGGAGGGCGGCGAGGACGGGGTGGCGGCGGCGTCGGGCATGGCGGCGATCCTGGCCGCGACGCTGGCCGTGGTGAAGCCGGGAGAGCGCATCCTGTGCCCGGAAGAGGTGTACGGCGGGACGTATCACCTGTTTACGCACGAGCTGGCACGCCTCGGGATCGGCGTCGACTTTGCCCCGGCGAACGATGTGGACGCCTTCGCCCGCGCCTTTACGCCGGAGACGCGCCTCGTCTTTTTGGAGACGATCTCCAACCCGCTCCTCCGCGTCCCGCCACTTAAGGAGCTGGCCGCCCTCGCCCGGGAGCGTGGCGCCGTTGTCGTGGTGGACAACACCTTTGCCACGCCGTACCTGGCCCGGCCGCTTGAATGGGGAGCCCACCTCGTCGTCCACAGCGCGACGAAGTTTCTCGCCGGCCACAGCGACGTGACGGCGGGGGTGGTTGTCGGGGAGCGGCACCTGGTGAAACGGGCGCGGGAGATTATCGCCGCCTACGGGTGCCACCTGAATCCCTTTGAGGCGTGGCTCGCGGCCCGGGGCCTGAAAACCCTGTCCGTGCGCATGGCGCGCCACTGTGAAAACGCCATGCGGATGGCGCGCTGGCTTGCCGCCCGGCCGGCCGTGGCGCGCGTCTACTACCCCGGGCTTTCCGAGGACGACGGGGAACGTGTCCGCACCCTTCTCGGCGGGCGGGGCGGGGCGCTGGTCACCTTCCGCCTTCGCGAGGGGACGGATGTGGGGGCCTTTTTCCGCGGGCTTTCGTGGATCAAGCTGGTGCCCACGCTGGCCGGCGTGGAGACGACGGTGGCCCATCCGGCGTCCACGTCGCACCGTGCCCTTCCGCCGGCACGGCGGCGCGCCGTGGGCGTCACCGACGAGGTCGTGCGCCTCTCCGTCGGGCTCGAGGACCCGGCGGACATCTGCGACGACCTGGCGCGCGGATTGGCGGCGGCGGAAGGGCAAACCGGCGCAATTGCGCAAAGCGATTGACAACCGGCACGTTCTGCGGTACATTACCGGTAACGACAACCGCATACACCGGGAGACCGGACCTTTTCTTATCCAGAGAGGTGGAGGGACTGGCCCGATGAAACCTCGGCAACCGGCTTGCCGCCTCGGGCAAGCAGCGGTGCCAACTCCTGCGGAAACGCGCCGGCGTTTCCGAGAGATGAGAAAAGGCCGCGCCGATACCCGTGTATCGTGTATCGACAAGGCCTTTCTCGTTCCGAGAAAGGCCTTTTTTCGTACGTGCGGCGCCGTGGGCGGGCAGCGAAACACGGGCGGCACGGCAAGAGCGGAGAAAGGAGCGAGAGGGATGGCCTATCATGTGCACCGTTTGCGGGAGAAGCTGCGTTTGGGGAAGTTCGTCATCACCGCAGAGGTGGAGCCGCCCAAAGGGGCCGATCCGACGCCGACGCTGGAGAAGGCCAGCCTGTTGCGCCATGTGGTCGATGCGCTCAACGTGGCCGACTGCCCGATGGCCAACCTGCGCATGAGTCCCATCGCCTTGGCGCACATCTTACAGGACGATTTGGGCATCGAGGCCATCTTTCACTTGACGTGCCGGGACCGCAACGTGCTCGGATTGCAGGCCGAGCTGCTCGGGGCGGCGGCCCTTGGCGTGCGGAACATCCTCACGCTCACCGGCGACGCGCCGGAACGCGGCGACCACCCCACGGCCACCGGCGTGTTTGACGTCGACGCCGTAGGGCTGATCCGGCTGGCGGCCACGCTGAATGCGGGGCGCGACGTGAACGGCAACCGCCTTGAGGCCCCGCCGGAGTTTTTCATTGGGGCGGCGGCCAACCCCGGCGCGGAGGACCTGGCACGCGAAGTGCGGCGGCTCGAGGAAAAGGTGGCCGCCGGGGCGGCGTTTATCCAGACCCAGCCGATTTACGACGTCGAGACGGCGGAGCGGTTTTTGGAGGCGACGCAGCATTTGGACGTGCCCATTCTTTTCGGGCTCATGCCGCTCAAAAGCTACAAGATGGCCTGTTACCTGAACGAAAAGGTCCCGGGCATCACCATTCGCGCCGATGTGCTGCGGCGGGTGGAGCGCGGGGGGGCGGGAGGAAGGGGTGGCCGTGGTGCGCGAGCTGTTTGAGGCGCTGCGCGGTTTTGCCCACGGCGTGCACCTGTTCCCGCTCGGCGACGTGACGATGGTGCACGAGATCGTCGGCGTGCCGGTCCCGGCACCGCGGCGCATTGTTGGGATAAACCGATAAACCTACTCGGAAATTCGCTCTTGACAGGCTGGGCGGAAGGCGCTAAGATGAAATCAAAATTATCCATTCCAATCTGAATACACGGATTTAAACCAATTCACCGACCCTTTGCGCAACGTTGCAATCGCATACTGTGTTGGAACGGCTCTTATCGAGAGTGGCGGAGGGACTGGCCCGATGAAGCCCGGCAACCGGCTTGCCCCCCGTGGGCAGGCAGCGGTGCCAATTCCTGCAGAGGGAACCCCTCTGAGAGATGAGAGCTTCGGGCACGAAGCCTCCTCTTTCAGAGAGGAGGTTTTTTTCGTGTCGCTCCCGCAAGCGGACGGAACGCGTTGGGCCGCATCTTGCGTCTTGCGCCGGTGCACAGGCGGACACCCGGTGCAATAAGGTAAAAGGGCAAGGGCAACATCCCATGGAAAGCGGCGGGAGCGCACGGGCAGAAAGACCAAAGGGACAGGAGGCGTGGCAAGGGTGAACGCGGTGCAGATCGAGTGGACACCGGAAGGCATTTCCAAGCTGGCGGATTGGTGGGAGGAGAAGACGCCCCAGGAGCTCTTGGCTCTGGCGGTGGAACGCTTTGGCACGAAGGTGGCGCTGGCCTGCAGTTTTGGCGCCGAGGATGTCGTCCTTGTCGACATGCTGGTGAAGATCAATCCCGAGGTGCCGATTTTCTACCTCGACACCGACAAGCATTTCCGCGAGACCTATGAAACCCGCGACCGGATGGCCGCGCGGTACGGCATTTCGTTTGTGCAGGTGAAGCCGGCGCTGACGTTGGAGGAGCAGGCGGCGCGGTACGGCGACCGGCTGTGGGAGCGCGATCCCAATTTGTGCTGCAACCTGCGGAAAGTGGAGCCGCTCAAGGCGTTTCTGCGGGATTTTGACGCCTGGATCACCGGCATCCGCCGCGAACAGGCGCCGACCCGGGCCAACGCGCGCAAGGTGGAATGGGACGCCAAGTTCGGGGTGGTGAAGTTCAACCCCTTGGCCGACTGGACGTTCAAAGACGTGTGGCGGTACATTCACGAAAACGACGTGCCGTACAATCCGCTGCACGACCGGGGCTACCCCAGCATCGGTTGCGAATGCTGCACGCGACCGGTGCGGCCGGGCGAGGATTTCCGCGCCGGACGATGGGCCGGTTTCAACAAAACGGAGTGCGGGCTGCACACGTCGTAGGTTGGCGACGGGGGGATGTTTCGTGCAAAAATTGCTTGTGTTGGCCTTTGTCGGATTGTTGGCGCAACTGGTGGACGGCGCTCTGGGCATGGCCTACGGGGTGACGTCGACGTCGCTGCTCCTCTTGTTTGGCCTGACCCCGGCGGCCGCGTCCGCGTCGGTGCACTTGGCCGAGCTGGTCACCACGGCGGCTTCGGGCCTTTCCCACTGGCGGTTTGGCAACATCGACCGCCACGTGGTTCGCACCCTTGTTCTTCCCGGATCGGTGGGCGCGTTTGCCGGCGCCTCTTTCTTGGCCAGCGTGCCCGGCGAGGCCATCAAGCCGTTTGTGTCGGCGTTTCTGCTCGCACTCGGCGTGTACATCTTGGTGCGTTTTCTCGTTACCCGACCGGCAGCTCGTTCGCCGCGCGGGCCTGTACCGCGCCGCTTCCTCGTGCCCCTTGGGCTCTTTGCGGGCTTTGCCGACGCGGTGGGCGGCGGCGGTTGGGGCCCCATCACCACTCCGGCGCTGATGATGCGTCGCGATCTCGAGCCGCGCCGGGTGATCGGCTCCGTCGACACCAGCGAATTTGCCATCGCCCTGTCGGCCACGCTGGGATTTGCACTGTCCATGGGCTTTGAGCCCGTTCATTGGTTGTGGGTCGGCGCCCTGGTGCTCGGCGGGATGATCGCCGCGCCCATTGCCGCCTGGCTGGTGAAGGTGATGCCCTCCCACGTGTTGGGCGTGCTGGTGGGCGGCGTCATCCTGCTGACCAACATGCGCACGCTGCTCCTTGCCCTGGGGGTGTCCGAGGACGCCAAGATGTGGGTGTACGGCGCGCTGTGGGCGGTGCTCATCGCCGCGTTCGCGTACACGCTGCGGAAGCACAAGTCCCGCTCCGGCAAGGGCGCGTTGGTGACGGAAAGCTCGCCCGGATGACGGCCGCGTGTCGACGTTCGGCGTGCGAGACGTCATCACGATGCGGAGGTGACGATGTCCCAATGGTGTACGAACCGATTGTTCCACATGGGAAGCGCTTGGTTGAACGCTACTTCCGGCGAGAAGATCTTCCGGTATCCCCCGAGGGGCTGCCGTACGTTGAGGTGGACGGCTGGACGCTGGCCGATCTGCAGTGCCTGGCGTACGGCGCCTTCTCCCCCCTCGATGGATTCCTGGGGCGCGACGACTACGAGAGCGTGCTGGAGCGCATGCGGCTCGCCGACGGCACGGTGTGGACGATTCCCATCACCCTGCCCGTCTCCCGCGACGTGGCCAACCGGGTTGGACGCGGCGAGTACCTCGCCCTCGGGCAAAACGGCACGGTCTACGCCATCGTGCGCGTTGACGATTGTTACGAGCCGGACAAGGAGCGGGAGGCCAAGGCCGTCTACCTGACCGACGAGGCGGCCCATCCCGGCGTGAACAAGCTGTACGCGCGTCCGAACGTGTACATCGGCGGTCCCGTGTGGGTCTTTCGCCTGCCGGAACCGGCGTTTCCGCAGTACACCTTTACGCCGGCCCAGACGCGCCGCCTGTTCGTCGAGCGCGGCTGGAAAACGATCGTCGGCTTTCAGACGCGCAACCCGGTGCACCGGGCCCACGAGTACATTCAGAAGGTGGCCCTGGAACTTGTGGACGGGTTGTTCTTGAATCCGCTTGTCGGCGAAACGAAAGCCGACGACATCCCGGCCGACGTGCGGATGAAGAGCTACGAAGTGCTGCTGGAGAACTACTATCCGAAAGCGCGCGTCCTTCTCGGCACCTTTCCCGCCGCCATGCGCTATGCGGGGCCGCGGGAAGCGGTGTTTCACGCCATCGTGCGCAAAAATTACGGCTGCACCCACTTTATCGTCGGCCGCGACCACGCCGGCGTGGGCAACTACTACGGCACGTACGACGCCCAGCGCATCTTCGACCGGTTCCCGCCGGAAGACATCGGCATCATCCCCCTCTTCTTCGAACATACCTACTACTGCCGCCGCTGCGGGCAGATGGTGTCGGCCAAAACATGCCCCCACGGCGAGGCGGATCATGTGAAGCTGTCGGGGACGAAGGTGCGGCAGATGCTGCGCGAGGGCCAGATGCTCCCGCCGGAGTTTACGCGCCCGGAGGTGGCCCAGGTGCTCATGGAGGGGTTGCGCGTCAAGGCCGGCTCGTGAGCGGCAAGCGAAAAGCCGGTGCCTCCGATGAGCCCGGCGCCCAAACCGGCTCGCGCGAGGCACCGGCACGAAAGGAAACCGCCCGGGGGACGAGGCCCCGCGGGCGGTTGATTCTTCTTGGGACGGTTTTTTGGCCGTATTGCGTGGCGTTGGGCTGACCGTTTTACGGCCCAAGATTCACGCTCTACCGCTCGGGTCCGGCGTTTCGCGCCAGCGTGCTGTTGCGGTAGCCGTAGAGGAAGTAGACGACGAGGCCCACACCGAGCCAGATGAAGAAGGCGAGCCAGGTGACCCTCGACAGGTTGAACATCAGGAAGAGAGCCACCAACGATCCGAGGATCGGCGTATACGGAACGCCGGGGACGCGGAAGCCGCGCGGCAGGTCTGGCTCCTTGTAGCGCAGCACGAGGACGCCGATCTGGATCAGCACGAAGGCGGTCAGCATGCCCATGTTGACGAGCTCGGCCAGGCGGCCCAGCGGGATGAACCCGGCCAGCGCGGCGGCTGCCAGCCCGGCGACCCAAGTGCCGAGGTACGGCGTTTTGTACCGCTCGTGCACGCGGGCAAACACCTGCGGCAAGAGACCGTCGCGCGACATGGCGAAGCAGATGCGCGTTTGCCCATAGGCCATCACGAGCATCACCGTGGTGATCGTGATGACCGCCGAAGCGGAGATGACGCCGGCCAATCCGTTCTGGCCCACCTTCTGCAGGGCAAAGGCCACCGGCGCGCTGTTGTTCAGCTCGGCGTACGGGACCATGCCGGTAAGGACGGCGGACACGGCGATGTACAGCAGGGTGCAAATGGCCAAGGAGCCGATGATCCCGATCGGCAGGTCGCGCTTCGGATTCTTCACCTCTTCGGCCGCCGAGCTGACGGCGTCAAAACCGCCGTAGGCGAAGAAGACGACGGCTGCCCCTGTGAGCACGCCGGACCAACCGAAGGGAAGGAACGGTGTCCAGTTTTCCGGTTTGACATAGAAGGCTCCCACGAGAATGAACAGCAGGATGATGCCCACTTTCAGGAAGACAATCAGGTTGTTGAGGCGCGCGCTTTCTTTCACGCCCCGCGACAGAAGCCAGGCGATGGCGAGCACAATGGCCACCGCTGGCAGGTTGAACAGCCCGCCCTCCACGGGCGTCTTCACCAACGCTTCCGGCAACGTGATGCCAAATCCCGAGAGCAGGATCTGAAAGTATCCCGACCACCCGACGGCCACGGCGCTGACCACCAAGGTGTACTCCAGGATAAGGTTCCACCCAATGATCCAGGCCAGAAACTCGCCCATTGTGACATAGGTGTACGTGTAGACGCTCCCTGAAATGGGGACGGCGGAGGCAAACTCCGCGTAGGAGAGTGCGGCGAATGCAGCGGCGATGCTGGCCAGGATGAACGAGAGCACGAGGGCCGGTCCGGAATGCTGGGCGGCCGCCACGCCGGTGAGGACGAAAATCCCCGTCCCGATGATGGCACCGATGCCGAGCAACACCAAATCGACGGCGCTGAGGGCCCGGCGCAGCGACGTTTTTTCGCTTTCCTGGAGAAGCTGGGCGATGGGTTTCTTGCGCCACACGTTCATCCCGTTCGGACCTCCAACGAATGTTTTGAAGATTGAGGTGTTCTGAGCGAAACGGTATGGTAATGATACGTCAAGCCTATCGGAATATGCATTCATCGTCAAAGTCCGTTATCGAAAATTGTTCTGCCTGCTCTCCTGTTTTCTATTTGATTCGCCCTTTAACGCGAAATAGCAAAAACGCGAATGTGCTTTGCAGTATAAAAGCGACAGCGAATCAACGCGCACGCCAACCGCCAGATTTACCTGGTGGCGCTCGAGCGGCCGTCGTCCTAGCGGCGAGGCCGCTTCTGTTTTCCCGTTGACATGCACGGGAGGGGCGATTATAATACCAACTAACAAGCAACGCCAATATTCCGACTGTTCCGAGAGGTGGACCTCGCCATCCAATGCGGACCATTCGGAACAGGCGGAACGCGGGAAAGGCGAGGAAAAGGCCATACGCCGTGGAACGCGACCCTCCAGAGAGCCCGGCCTGCGGCTGGAAGCCGGGTGGGTGCCCGTCTGCGGCGTGCTCTCCTTGGAGCCGCGTTCCTGAACGCGGCGGGCCAGGCGATGCGGAAACAGCCCGTGCATTGCGCCCCGCCGTCAGTAGGGAGCGTCGGAGGCCCCCGTTACCGGGCCGGGGTATGCGCCGCATACCCGTTGAGGCCACGTGTCGCGAGACCGTGGCGAAGTTGGGTGGTACCGCGAAGTCCTTTCGCCCCAGCACCTCCCGTTGGGGAGGCGGGGTGAAAGGGCTTTCATTTTTGGCGATGACCCTGTGCGGTGAAGAAGGGAGGAGTGGAGGATGACCAGCAAAGCGGCGACAGCCGAAGCGTCCCTTGTGGCGCGCGTACAGGAAGATGTGGGGCGCGAAATGACCGGAGCGGAAATCCTTTTCCGCTGTCTGATCCTTGAGGGCGTTGAGGTCTTGTTTGGCTATCCGGGCGGCGCCGTGCTGCCCATCTACGACACGCTGTACGACGTGGCCATGCGCCACGTGCTGACCCGCCACGAGCAGGGCGCCGTGCATGCCGCCGATGGCTACGCCCGGGCCACGGGGAAGCCCGGCGTGGTGATTGCCACCTCCGGGCCCGGAGCGACCAACTTGGTGACGGGCATCGCCACGGCGCAGATGGATTCCGTCCCGCTCATCGCCATCACCGGCAATGTCAAGCAGCAGCTGATCGGCACCGACGCGTTCCAGGAAGCGAACATCGTCGGCATCACCATGCCGATCACGAAACACAACTACTTCGTCCGCGACGTGCGCGACCTTCCGCGCATCGTGAAGGAGGCCTTCCACATCGCCACGACGGGGCGGCCGGGGCCGGTGCTGATCGACATTCCCAAAGACGTGTCGGAGGCGAAGGCGCCCTTTACCTATCCCGAAGACGTAAACCTGCGCGGCTACCAGCCCACTGTCGATCCCCATCCGCTGCAGGTGGAGCGGCTCCGGCAAGCGATCAAAGGGGCGAAAAAGCCGGTCATCCTCGCCGGCGGCGGCGTGATCGCCTCCGGCGCCCACGAGGAACTGCTGCGCTTCGCCGAGACGGCGCGCATTCCCGTGATCACCACCTTCATGGGGATCGGCGGGTTCCCCAGCGGCCATCCGCTCCATCTGGGCATGCCGGGGATGCACGGGACCTACGCGGCCAACATGGCCATCTGTCACTGCGACCTGCTGATCGGCATCGGCGCGCGCTTCGACGACCGCGTCACGATGGGGCGCCTCGACGCTTTCGCCCCGCATGCGAAGATCGTGCACATTGACATTGATCCGGCGGAGATTGGCAAGAACGTCGAGACGTACATCCCCATCGTTGGCGATGTGAAGCGCACCCTCGCCGCGGCGCTCGAGGGCCTCGCGCCGGCCGATTCGGCGGCGTGGCTTGCCCAGCTGGACGACTGGAAGCGGGCCTATCCGCTGCGCTATCAAATGTCGGGCGACCGGCTGAAGCCGCAGTACGTAATCGAGCTCCTCGACGAACTGACCGGCGGCGAGGCGATCATCACCACCGACGTTGGCCAGCATCAGATGTGGGTGGCCCAGTTCTACCGCTTCAAGCGGCCGCGCTCGCTCATCTCGTCGGGGGGCCTTGGGGCGATGGGCTTCGGCTTCCCGGCGGCGATCGGCGCCAAGCTAGGCTGCCCCGACAAGCCGGTGATCGCCGTGGTCGGCGACGGCGGCTTCCAGATGACGATGCAAGAGCTGGCCGTGGTGAAGCAGTACCGCATCCCGGTCAAGGTGGTCATCATCAACAACCGGTGCCTCGGGATGGTTCGCCAGTGGCAGGAGCTGTTCTACCGGAAGCGCTACAGCGAGGTCGACCTGTCCGTCAGCCCCGACTACGTCAAGCTGGCCGAGGCTTACGGCCTGCGCGGGCTGCGGGCCGAGACGCCGGAGGAGGCGCGAGCCGTGCTGAAGGAGGCGCTGGAGCTTGAGGAGCCGGTGGTCGTCGACTGCGTTGTCGAACCGGAGGAGAACGTCTACCCCATGGTGGCGCCAGGGAAGCGATTGGACGAAATGGTGCTGGGAGATGAGGCCTGATGCGGAGCGATACGCAGCGGCACACCTTGTCCATCCTCGTCAACGACCAGCCGGGCGTGCTGGCGCGGGTGGCCAACCTGTTCAGCCAGCGGGGGTTCAACATCGAGTCGATCACCGTTGGTCCCTGCGAGGAGCCGGGGCTTTCGCGCATGGTGATCGTCACCCGCGGCGACGAGCGGGTCGTGGAGCAGATTTGCAAGCAGCTGCACAAGCTGATCGACGTGATCAAGGTGCAGCGCGTCAGCGAGTTTCCCATGGTTGAGCGGGAGCTGGCCCTCATCAAGGTCGGCGCCTCGCCGGCGGTGCGGACGGAAATCCAGGGCATTGTCGAGCCGTTCCGCGCCGCGGTGGTGGACGTCGGCCCCCAGTCGCTCATCGTCCAGGTGACGGGGGACCCGGAGAAGATCGACGCGCTGATCGAGCTCCTGCGCCCGTACGGCATCAAGGAACTGACGCGCACCGGCGTGACGGCGATGATGCGCGGTTCGGTCAAGCAAGCCGTTCACGCGTGAGGCGGCCGATGAAGCTTCTTGGGCGATGCACACGGGAGCAATACACTTCCTTCCTTATACAAATAGGGTTGCATGATCAATCCAAATTCAAAAAGAGGAGGAGATGTGCCCATGGCGACGCTCTATTACGAAAAGGATGTCGACCGCTCGGTTCTCGAAGGGAAAACGATCGCCATCATCGGTTACGGGAGCCAGGGTCACGCCCAGGCGCAGAACCTGCGCGACAGCGGGTTTTCCGTGATCATCGGCGTGCGGCCGGGCAAGTCGTGGGAGCAGGCCGAGCGGGACGGCTTTGCCGTGTACACGCCGGACGAGGCGGCGGCGCGGGCCGACGTGATCCAGCTCCTCCTGCCCGACGAGAAGCAGCCCGAGGTGTACCGCACGCAGATCGAACCCCACCTCACCGCCGGCAAGGCCCTGTTCTTCTCCCACGGGTTCAACATCCACTTCGGGCAGATCGTCCCGCCCAAGGACGTGGACGTGGTGATGGTGGCGCCCAAGAGCCCGGGCCACCTTGTGCGCCGTGTCTTTACGGAAGGTTTTGGTGTGCCGGCCCTCCTCGCCGTGCACCAGGACGCCACGGGGCAGGCCAAGGCGCTGGGCCTGGCTTACGCCAGCGGCATCGGCAGCACGCGGGCTGGGGTGATCGAGACGACGTTCCGGGAAGAGACGGAGACGGACCTCTTTGGCGAGCAAGTCGTGCTGTGCGGCGGCGTGACGGCGCTCATCCAGGCCGGGTTTGAGACCCTCGTCGAGGCCGGCTACCAGCCGGAGATCGCCTACTTTGAATGCCTGCACGAGCTGAAACTGATCGTCGACCTGATGTACGAGGGCGGGCTGGCCAACATGCGCCATTCCATCAGCGACACGGCCGAATTCGGCGACTACCTCATCGGCAAGCGGATCATCAACGACGAGGTGCGCCGCGAGATGAAGAAGGTTCTCGCCGAGATCCAGGACGGCACCTTCGCCCGCACGTGGATTTTGGAGAACCAAACGGGCCGGCCGTTCATGAACGCCCGTCGGCGCCAGGAAGCCGAACACCCCATCGAGCAGGTGGGGGCGCGGCTGCGGGCGCTCATGGCATGGCAGAAGAAGCGGGAAGACGTGCCGGTGGGCCGGTAAGCGCCGATTTGCAGCGAGCGCCCGTCGCGGCGCGGCGGCGGGCGCACCGCGGCCTTGAGACGACACGCAAGGAGGTTGGGCGGATGCGCAAGATCCTGGTATTTGACACCACGCTGCGCGACGGCGAGCAGTCGCCGGGCGTCAACTTGAGCATCGAGGAGAAGGTAGAAATCGCCCTGCAGCTCGAGCGGCTGGGGGTTGACCTGATCGAAGCGGGGTTTGCCGCCTCGTCCCCGGGTGATTTCGCCGCGGTGAAGGCGGTGGCCGAGCGGATCAAGGACGCCCGCGTGGTCAGCCTGGCGCGGGCGGTGGAGGCCGACATCGACGCCGCGTGGGAGGCGTTGCGCGGCGCCGCCCAGCCCTGCCTGCACACCTTCCTGGCCACCTCGCCCATTCACCGCCAATACAAGCTGCGCATGAGCAAGGAGGAGGTCCTTGCGCGCGTCGAGGCGATGGTGCGCTACGCGGCGGCCAAGTTTCCGGAGGTGGAGTTTTCGCCCGAAGACGCCGGGCGCACCGAGCACGATTTTCTCGTCGAGGTGGTCACCGTGGCGGTGCGCGCCGGGGCCACGACCATCAACATCCCCGACACCGTCGGCTACCTGACGCCGGAGGAGTACGGCTACCTCTTCCGCCTGCTGCGCGAGAAGGTGCCGGGAATCGAGAAGGTGCGGCTGTCGGCCCACTGCCACGACGACCTCGGCCTGGCCACGGCCAACACCCTGGCGGCGATCCAGAACGGCGCCGACCAGTTTGAGGGGACGATCAACGGCATCGGCGAGCGGGCGGGCAACGTGGCCATCGAGGAGGTGGCCCTGGCCCTGGAGACGCGCAAGGGGGTCTACCAGGCGACCACCGGGCTGAAGCTGACGGAGATTGCCCGCACCAGCCGCCTCGTCAGCCGCCTGACCGGGATGATTGTGCCGCCCAACAAGGCCATCGTCGGGGCCAACGCCTTCGCCCACGAGTCGGGGATCCACCAGGACGGCGTCCTGAAGGAGGCCAGCACCTACGAAATCATCCGCCCCGAGACGGTGGGCTTCGCGTCCAACCGCCTCGTGCTCGGCAAGCATTCCGGCCGCCACGCCTTCCGCGAGCATCTGCGCGCGCTGGGGTACAACCTGGAGGGCGAGCAGCTCGACGCGGTGTTCCGGCAGTTTAAGGAGTTGTGCGACCGCAAGAAGCAGGTGACCGACGACGACATCCTCGCCCTCGTCGAGCAGCGCCTGGCCCATCCGCCGGAGCACTTCGCCCTCGAGGGCCTGCAGCTCACCTACGGCAGCGCCTTCGTGCCCACGGCCACCGTGCGCGTGCGTACCGCCGACGGCGCGGTCCGCGAAGAGGCGGCCTGCGGCAACGGGTCGGTCGACGCGATTTACAAGGCCCTCGACCGGGCCACGGGGGAGGCGGTGGAGCTGGTCGACTACAAGATCGCCTCGGTGACCGACGGGGCCGACGCCCTCGGCGAGGTGTTCGTCCGCCTGCGCCAGGGGGACGTCACCGTGCAAGGGCGCGGCGTTAGCACCGACGTGCTGGAGGCGAGCGCCAAGGCCTACCTCAATGCCCTCAACCGGCTCGTGGCGCGGCGGACGGCGCCGGCGCGGGAGGCGGCCGCGTTGGAGGTGACGCGCCGTGCTTGAGCGCTGGCGCGTCGCCGTCCTGCCCGGCGACGGCATCGGCCCCGAGGTGACGGCGCAGGCGGTGCGCGTCCTCGAGGCGGTGGCGGCGCATCGCGGCGTGGCGCTGGAGGTGCGCGAGGGCTTGATCGGCGGTGCGGCCTATGACGCCGTCGGCCGACCCTTGCCCGACGAGACGCTCGACCTGTGCCGCGCAAGCGACGCCGTGTTCCTCGGCGCCGTGGGCGGGCCGAAGTGGGGCGCGTTGCCCGCCGACAAGCGGCCCGAGGCGGCTCTTCTTGGCCTGCGCAAGGCCCTCGGCCTGTACGCCAACCTTCGACCCGTCACCCCCTTCGACGCGCTGCTTCCGGCTTCCCCGCTAAAGAGCGCCTACCTGGCGGGGGCCAACGTCCTCATCGTGCGCGAGCTGACCGGGGGCCTCTACTTCGGCGAAAAGCGCCGCACGCGCACGCCGGAGGGGGAGGAGGAGGCCGTCGACACCCTGGTGTACCGCACGTCGGAAATTGAGCGCGTCGTGCGGCGCGCCTTCGAGCTGGCCCGCGGGCGGCGGAAGCGGGTTACGTCGGTCGACAAGGCCAACGTGCTGGAAAGCTCGCGCCTGTGGCGGGAGGTGGCCACACGGGTGGCGGCGGAGTACCCGGATGTCGAGCTGGAGCACCTCCTTGTCGACGCCTTCGCCATGCAGCTCATCCTCAACCCGCGCCGGTTTGACGTGGTGGTGACGGAAAACCTCTTCGGCGACATCCTCAGCGACGAGGCCGCGGTACTGACGGGGTCCATCGGCATGCTGCCGTCGGCCAGCCTCGCCGACGGCCGGTTCGGGCTGTACGAACCGGTACACGGTTCGGCGCCGGACATTGCCGGCGAGGACCGGGCCAACCCGCTGGCGGCGATCCTCTCGGTTGCCCTCATGCTGCGCCACACCTTCGGCGACGAGGCGGCCGCGGCGGCGGTGGAGGACGCGGTCAAGCGCGTCCTCGAGTCGGGCGTCCGTACCATCGACCTGGCCGAGCCCGGCGACCCCGTCGTCGGCACGAAGGCTATGGGCGATCGGGTGGTGGCGGCGCTGGAGGCGGCGCTGGTGAAATAACGCATGCCAATCCAAAAGCGGCTGACGACGGAACGCGGTCGTCAGCCGCTTATGTTGCGCAAAAGGTTTTCTTCAGATCGGTGCGGGGTCCAGCGCCTTCAGTACCCCGCTCTCCATCTCCAATACGCGGTCGCTCAAGGCCGTAATGTCTTCGCGGATGTGGCTCGTTAGCAGAATCGTGACGCCTTCCGCCTTCAGCCGCTTGACGAGATCGTGCAGCATGGCCACGCCGTCCGCATCCAGTCCGCTTGTGGGTTCATCCAAGAGCAGAAGTTTGGGTTTTTCCATGATCGCTTGTGCAATCCCGAGGCGCTGTTTCATTCCGACAGAGAACTTCCGAACCTTCGTCCGGGCGGCATGTTCCAGTCCGACAAGATCAAGTCCAAATCTCTGTGTAAAATTGCCCCTCGGCTCGAACGGGCTTATCCCAAGAA
>NZ_BMOF01000055.1 GCF_014646935.1 Calditerricola satsumensis
CCCTTGGCTCGCTGACCGCCTTTTTCCTTCTTGGCATCCACACTTTTTAGCGTAGAGCCTGGTCCGATGGCGAAGATTGGGGCGTGCGGGGCGTCAAATACAGCGTTTCTCCCGGTTTGCTGAGAAAGAAATACCGCCGCGCCAGTTCGACCACATACTCCTCATTCTCGAGCCGCTTCACTTGTGCGGCAAGGGCTTCTCGCGTGCGGCTAAGGTCGACCGCCTCCTGCTTCAACTGGGCGAGCGTCGCTTCTTGGGCGCGAAGGAGCCGTTCCTGTTCCCACCATTTCTTCGCTGCCCATACGCCAAAGGCCACAAGCAGCGCGAGCAGGATTCGGATGCGGCGCCGGCGCATTCTCGTCTTCGGCACGCGCCATCACCTCATCGGTCTTTGGGCTTTTTCCCCCATCGCCAAATGGTTTTCGCGATTCGCCGCGCAAATCCTGCTCCGGGTGCGAAGATTTTCCGGACCGGGACGAGCAGGACGACCAGAACCTTCCATGCGGCTTTGCCGACGCCCGCGACAAGCCCCGCCGCCGCAAGGATGACCAGCTCCATCACCGCCACGGCCTTCCCCACCGTCCACACGACCGGGCGAACAAGGGCCGCATCGAGGAGCCACATGAGCCCCCAGAGCACGCGCCCGACCAGCGCGAGCAGCACCCCCCACCCCCGCACCATCGGCGCGCTAAGCGTCGCGGCATAAAAAACGGCGCCCGCAGCCAGGCCCAAGAAGGTGTGGGCGCGAACCACACCCCCATTCACGCGATACAAGACCCCAAACACGCCAAGGGCGGCGAGGCTCAAGACGAGCAGGTCAAGGGCGGCCACGACGGTCCGCCCAAAACGAAGGCGCCACTGGATCACGCGGTACAGGTCAAAGAGCGCGCCCAATCCGATGCCGCAGGCCACCGTCAGCCACCAAGAGAGGAGCTGCTCCCGGATGGTCACCGAAACAATCGGCTAAAGAGCCCTTTAGCCCGCTCTCCCGGTGCGCCTTCGTCAAGGTAGCCCATTTCGATGACCTTCCCTTCGATGGCCACCTGCCCCTGTTCCACATTGAGGCTTTTCATGTGCAACTGTTGCCCGCGGATGGCCAAAAACCCGCAGCTGGTCTCGAGGAGAAACTCCTCGCTGTCGAAGCTTTCCACATTGATCACGCCGGTGATGCGCAGCGCCTTCCGGTTCTCCATGACGATCTCGTGGTGCAGTTGCCCGCGGCCCTTCCCTTCCATCGTCGGACACCTCCTCACGGTCATCTTACGGACAGTCCCCGCGAAATAGAACCCGGGTCGTCCGCCTGACCGGAGGCCATCCGCACGATGGATCCCGCAGCGTGCCCCACCGCTTACGCTGCGCCGGGCTTCTCCTGCCGCCGTTCCGCCCGCTGGACCCTGCGCACCCACGGGTAGAACACGGCGCCCGAGGCGAGCAGCCCCATGCCGAACAGGAAGGTGGACAGGTCTGCCGTTCCCGCTTGGATGACCCACAACGCATACAGCGTCGCCCATCCGGCGATGACGCCGTCGACGAGGCGCGCCCGGCCGTCGGTTGCGTACGTTTCCCCGGTCACCACCAGCTTCAGCTGATAAACGGCGGCCAGCAGGTACGGAACCAGGTACGCCAAGGTGGCCACGTGGATCACGAAATCGAAGGCCTTGGCCACCGACTGGGATAGCGTGGACAGCAAGAAAAGCTGGGCCATGGCATTCGTAACCGTCAGGGCAACGGTCGGTACGCCCCGCCGATTTTCCCGAAGAAACGGAGACAGGAACACGCCTTGCTTGGCCTCCTGGTACGGAACCTCCGCACTCAGCCAGATCCATCCGATCGTCGAACCAAACAAGCTGACGAGTCCCAGCGCCGCCAGGAGGAAGCCACCGGAAGGCCCGATCGCGACCGACAGCGCGTCGACCAAGGGCTTGTCGGAGGTCCCCAACCGTTCGTGCGGCAAGACGCCCATGACGAGCAGGGTGATGGCCACATACAACACCAATGCCACCAGCAGCCCGATGAGGGTGGCCATCTTCACGTCCCGCGATGTGCGGGCCCGTCCGGAAAAGACAACAGCCGACTCCACGCCGACAAAGGCCCACAGCGTGGCCAACGCCGCCTCGTTCGCCTGCCCCAAGAGGCCGAACACATGGCCCGCTTCGTCCGTTCGGGGCGCCACAAAGGGCACAAGGTTGCGCGCGTCAAAGGCAAACAAGGCCGCAACGAGGAAGAGCAGAAAGCCGCCCACTTTGGCCGCCGTGGCGGCAAAGTTCGTTTTCCCCGTTTGTTCCATGCCCCGCAAGATCAAGAAATGAATGCCCCACAAGAGGTGATGATGGCCACATTGCCGGCAAAATTGGCCACCCAGTACCCCCACGCGACGGCGTATCCGGAAATAACCGACCAGAAAGAACGGGTGGGAAAGAGCGCCTGGGCGTAAGCCTGCGGCCCCCCGACAAGGTCGGGCTTGCGCAAGGCGAGATTGCCGAACACCAGCGCGGTCATCAGCACTCCGGCCCCGGTCAACAGCCAGGCCAGCAGGACACCGGCCGGGCTGGCCACTTCGGCCAGGGTGCGCGGCAGCATAAAGATGCCCGACCCCACCATGTTGCCGACCACGAGCGCAGCCAGCAGCCAAACGCCCAGCGTGCGCCCCGATCCGCGATGGGTCATGGTTCCAACCCCTTTCTCGTTCCCTAGACAATCCTTCATCTCGTTAATGAGATAAACTCCTCGAACATGCAATGCGACTCATCATACCGGAAAACGCGCCGCCCATCAAGGGTACATTGTGCCAACCGGAAACCCGCACGAAAAAGAAAAGGAAGGCTACCCCTTGCGGTAGCCTTCCCCTTTGTCGAACGCCTCGTCGATCCGCGTCTCCTCCACCACCGTGTACAGGCTCCCGGCCTCTTCCTTCCGCGCATTTTCTGTCACGCGCTCGACGCGGACCGTCAGCGTTTTCGTTCCAAAGTGAAGGGTAAGCAAATCCCCCACGCTCACGGTGCTCGACGCTTTTGCCGGCCGCCCGTTCAGTTCGACGCGGCCTTGGTCGCACAACTCCTTCGCCACCGTGCGCCGTTTGAGCAACCGCGAGACCTTGAGGAATTTGTCGAGCCGCATGTCACTTCACGGCTTCTTTCAGCTTGTTGCCCGCGCGGAACGCCGGAATGACGGCTTCCGGAATGTTGATCGTTTCCCCGGTTTGCGGGTTGCGACCGGTGCGGGCCGACCGCTTGCGCGTCTCAAAGGTGCCGAAGCCGACAAACTGGACCTTTTCCCCGGCGCGCAGGGCTTCGGTGATCTCTTCCAGCACCGCGTTCACGACCGTTTCCACATCTTTCTTCGTCAAACCGCTTTTTTCGGCAATGCGGGCGATGATCTCCTGCTTGTTCATAGGTCAACACCAACCTCCTTCTTTCAAGAATGTACGGTGATTGTTATTCGTGTTCCGCCGCCAAAATCCTGCTCGGCCCGCGGCCTCACTGCCCATTTTCTTTGGCTTCGTTCCACCAGCGGTCCATCTCCGCCAGGGTGACGTCGGCGAAGGTGCGGCCCTCCGCACGCAGCCGCGCCTCGATGTGGCGGAAGCGGCGGGCAAATTTCGCGCACGTCCGCGCCAGCGCTTCCTCCGGATCGACATGCAGGAAGCGGGCCAGGTTGACCACGGCAAACAGGAGATCGCCCACCTCGTCGGCCGCGCGCTCCTGCCCCTGCGCCGCCGCTTCGCGCACTTCCCGCACCTCTTCCTCCACTTTGGCAAAGACATCGTCGAGGGCCGTCCAGTCAAACCCCACGCTGGCGGCCTTCTTCTGGATCTTCCACGCCTTGAGGAGGGCGGGCAGGGCGCGCGGCACGCTGTCGAGCAGCGACGGCGCGTCCCCTTTCCCCTTGGCCGCGGCCTCCCGCTGCTTCATCGCCTCCCAGTTGGCCAGCGCCTCCTCGGCGCTTTCCGCTGACCGATCGCCGAACACGTGGGGATGGCGGCGGATCAGCTTGTCCACCAGGCCGCCGATCACGTCGTCGACGGTGAAGATGCCCTCCTCCTCGGCCATCTGGGCGTGCAGCATCACCTGCAAGAGCAGGTCCCCCAGCTCCTCGCACAGGGCGTCGGGGTCGCCGTCGTCGATGGCCTGGGCCACCTCGTACGCCTCTTCGATGACATTTTTGCGGATGGAGCGATGGGTCTGCTCGCGGTCCCACGGACACCCCTCCGGCCCGCGCAAGATCGCCACCACCTCGCGCAGGCGGTCAAACCGGCGGTTTATCACCCGGGGGTCGTCCGTCGGCGGCACGTAGACGAGGGTCAAGTTGTCCGTCGCCAGGCGATCCAACAGGTACAGCGGCTTTTGCTCCACCTTCTCCCGCTGCGGCACGCCGACCGCCGTGACGACGGTGACCGGATAATCGTCGGGATAGACCTCCATCAGCGTCAGCTTCACATCGGCGGCGACAAAGGCATCGTACACCTGGGTGATGACGAGGTGCAAGTGTGGCGCCAGGTGTTCGCGGCGCAGCGCCGTTCCGTCCAGCACGGCAAGGCCCTCGATCGGATCGATGCCCAGGCGGGCAAACAGCGGATCGAGAAAGCTTTGACCGCCGCCAATCACCACGCGCACCCCGGCCGCCGGGCCCCGCTCGAGGAGAAGCTGCACCGTTCGCTCCGCCACCATGGGATGGCCGGGCACGGCATAGAGCACGTCGCCGCGGCGCGCCTCGTCAAGCAGACGGTGGCAAATGGCCTCGTACACCGCCTCAAAGGTGTCGTGTTGCCGATAGAGGCTGTCGAAAGCCACAAAGGTGATCCCTTCGGCGCGCAGCTCCGCCGCCGCCGGATGCTCCGCCGTCCGCAAAAAGAGACGGTCGGCGGCGCGCAGCCGGCGGTAAACGCCGCGCGGCATGAGGTCAAGGCCACCGGCGCCAAGGCCCACCACTTCAATTGTGGGCATGGTTGGCATCCCTCCCTTCCTTCAGCATGCCCAGCCGCACCAAAAGCGGCACGAGGCGCCGCGTTTTCGGCACCAGCTCGAGGTCGCGCCGGCTCACCGCGCCGAGGCGCAAGACAGCGACACCGTAAACGGCAGCCCCCAGCGCCGTCAGCGCCAATGACTCCACGACGCTGGCGGCGCGAAGGGGCAGGCCGAGACCGAGAAGCGCCGCGTGAAGCACGGTGTACACCCCGTATACCGCCGCAGCCATGATCAAGGACGCAACCAGCGGCTTGACGACAAGGGCCTTCCGCGCGGCGCGCATGCCGGTACGCACGCGGAGGGCGCGCATGTTGAGCAACATGGCTACCGCATAGCCGATCACCGTGGCCAGCGCTGCCCCGGCGATGGCCATGTCCGCGCCGGCTCGGCTGAGCGCGGCGATGAGCACGACGTTCAGGCCCAGCTTAACCGCCACACCGATGAACAGGTTGCGAACCGGCACCATCACCTCGCCGAGCCCCTGCAAGATCGACGCCGCCGTTACGTTCACCGTGGCAAACAGCGTCGAGAAGGCCAGAACGGCCAAGGCAAAGGACCCCGCCGGGTCGCCGTAGAGCATGGTGTTGACCGGCTCCATGATCACGGCCAGACCGACCGATGCCGGCCACCCCACAATCACCGTCATGCGCACGGCCAGCTCGGTGCGGTTTTGGATCACCGCGCGCTGGCCGCGGGCATTCGCCTCGGCGATGGACGGCACGAGGGCCAGCGACAGGGCCGCGGCGAAAAAGGACGAAAACTGCACGAGGGGCTGACCGCGGTCGTAGACGCCCTTCCATTTCCCGGACACGTCGGCAAGGCCCGCCCAATCGAGAACGTTTTTTACGGTAAACGAGTCGGCCAGCTGCATCAAGGGGAGGATGAGCGAACCGAGGGCAATGGGCAGGGACAAGGCCAGAATCGTTTTGATGAGCGCCCCCGGCGGTTCCGGCGCGGACGCGGCGGTCGTCCGGGCAACGGAAATCCGCAGTTCATCCTTGCGCAGGTAGACCAGCATCACGGCCAACCCGGCGAGGGCCCCGGTAAACGACCCAAACAAGGCGCCCGATGCGGCGGCGTACACGCCGCGCCCCGTCTCCATGGCCCAAACGGCCAGCACGAGGATCGTGGCGATGCGCACGAGCTGCTCCAGCACCTGCGAGACGCCGGTGGGCATCATATTCTGCTGGCCTTGGAAGTAGCCCCGAATGGCCGCCATCACGGGAACGACCAAAAGCGCCGTCGACACCATGCGGATCGGCGTGGTCAGCCGCGCATCCCCCATCAGCTCAGCGATCCATGAGGCGCCGAAAAAGAGCAAGGCAAAGCAAGCCGTACCCGTTGCGGCCAAAAACGCCGCCGCAACATGAAACACGCGCCGCGCCCCGGCGGCATCGCCGACCGCCAGCTTCTCGGCGACGATCTTGGAAACGGCAAGGGGAAACCCGGCCGTGGCCAGGATGAGCAGCGTGCTGTAGATGGGGTACACCTGGGCGTAGGCGTACAGCCCGACGTCCCCCGTGATCGCCTTGTACGGCACGCGGTAGAAGACGCCCAGGATCTTGGAAATCAGCGAAGCCGCGGCCAAGATGGCCGCGCCCTGCAAAAAGCGCTTATGGCTCGTTACGGCGTTCATGACGGTCTCCTCTCCGCTTCCGGCACCCAAACTGAGGGTATTATACCAGACCGCGAAGCGGCCGGAAAACGAACGCCGCGCGTCAAAAGACGCAAAAAACGCCGCCGATCCGCTTCCTGCGGACAGGCGGCGCGATCCGGGCGACGACCCACGTCGGCGTCACTGTTCCATCTGCTTGCCCAAAAACCCCGCGGCCGTTTCGCACAGCTTCACTTCCAGCTCGCCCATCTTGACGCCCTCGTCCTTGCTCACGAGAATGACCGCGCCGATGGGATCGCCACCGGCCACGATGGGCGCGATGACAAAGCTGGAATAGGTGTCTTCGGCGTCCCGAATCAATTCGTAGCGACCGGGCGTGGTCTCGAGAATCGTTCGCCGTTCCTCCATGCTTCTCTCGATGATGCTGCCAACGGGTTTGTCCATAAATTCCTTTTTCGAACCGCCGGCCACGGCAATGATGTTGTCGCGATCGGCGATCAGGGCGATGTGCTTGACGCTGTCGTACAGCGATTCGGCGTACTCTTTGGCAAAGTCCCCGAGCTCTCCAATGGGGGAATACTTCTTCAGAATCACTTCTCCATCGCGGTCAACGAAGATTTCCAAGGGGTCCCCTTCGCGAATCCGCAAAGTGCGTCGGATCTCTTTCGGAATCACCACTCGGCCCAAATCGTCGATCCGTCGCACGATACCCGTTGCTTTCATGGACATGCCTCGCTTTCGTGATGGTTGGTTTTGCATGGGGCACGGATTCCGGCTTTACCCCTATTTTGTGTTCCCCGCGCTGTCATTACCAAGTTTGGCTCTCCATTCTTTCTGTCATGAGCGGAACTTCGTGCCAATCCCGGTGGCAACGGGAGATTTGGCCCTAGTATTCAACGGAAACCCAGCCCCTATGCGGCACGCCGCGCGCGAACGTGAAGGCAGGGACCCGGCCGTACGCGAAAAGCGGGCTGCGAACACGCAACCCGCTGCTCCTCACGTCGGCTTGGGCAGGGCGATTTGCCGGATGTGCTTGGGCAACTCCTTGTCATAGAAGCGATTGTAGGCTTCGTTCAACGCCTCGACGCGCAACTCCTCGCGCACCTGTTCAAACGGCAGAACCTCGCGTTTTTCCACCCGGATCACATGGTAACCGTAGGCCGTTTTTACGGGAGCGCCCACCTTCCCGATGGCCTGGGTCAGCACGGCCTGCTGAAATTCGGGTACCCATTCCGTCACGCGGGCGTTTTCGTACACCCCGCCTTTTTCCTTGCTGCCCGGATCGTCGGAGTACTGTTTGGCCAGGGCGGCCATGTCCTCGCCGCGCTGGATGCGCCGGGCCAGCTCCGTGGCCAATTTGTAGGCCTCCGCCTCGCTGCGCCCGTCGGTGCTGATAAGGATGTGGCGCACCGTGGCCACGGTGAAGTCGCGCTGGCGCTCCGCGTAGCGCTTCTTCAAGTCCTCTTCCTTCACTTGTGCGGCAAGATAGGTCTCGATGCGCTTGTAGCGCACCAGGTAGTTCCGCACGTCGTCTTCCGTCAGGTTGAGCCGCTTGAGAAGCTGATCGGCCGCCTTGCGCGAACCCTCCGCCTTGTCGAAGGCCTGCCGCCACGCGTCGAACAGGTTGTCGGCCTCCTCGCGCACATCGGCGCTTCCGGCGCGGTCGGCCAGAATCGTCTCGGCAATGTAGCTGCGCAGTACTTCCTCGCGGCTTTCCGGATCGGTCAGCACGGCGCGGTACAAGGGGTTGAGCACGTACTGGAGGGCGAGGTACTTCTCAAATTCGCCGGCCGTCACTTCCCCGCCATCATAGCGGGCCACCACCTGCTTCGCATCCACGCCGAGGGAGAGATTCGGCCCCCCCGCATCGCCGCCCTTGCCCGACGTCGGCTGGGCGTCGTCCGATTGGGCGCATCCGGCCAGCGCGAACAACGCGCAAACCCAAAGCGCCAGCACCCTCCACATCCGCTTACGTGGCCACATGTTTCACTTCTCCTTTCGTTTTCAGCACATCGGCATAGCCTTCCAAGAACCGTTCCAAAAACGAAAGCAGCGCTTCTGCGGACAGCCCTTTGACCGGGATGCGAATGCCCACTCGCCCGCCGTCCATCGACAGGGCGATGCGGCGATCAAAGCGCGCGGCCAGGGCGAACAGCCGCCCACCGTCGATCTTGCTCGTCTGGTCCGGAGCCAAGTCGATGCGCACCTCGTCGCCCTTCTGGACGATGCGTTCCATGCGGTAGCGCGCCGCGTAGGTGCGAATTTTGACCACCGACAAGAGGTTCTTGACCGGCGGCGAGGGCTCCCCGAAGCGGTCGACAAGTTCGTCGACGAGATCCGGGACCTCCTCCGGGTTCTCCACGGCGGCAAACTTCTTGTACATCTCAATCTTTTGCTTGGCATCGGGAATGTAGTCGGAGGGCAAGTACGCATCGACGGCCAAGTCGATTTCCGGGCGCAGCGGCGGCTCCTCCGGCTTTTCGCCCTTGAGCTCTTCGATCGCCTCCTTCAGCATCTGCGTGTACAGGTCAAAGCCCACCGACGCGATAAAGCCGTGCTGTTCCGGACCGAGCAGGTTGCCCGCCCCGCGGATGGCCAGATCGCGCATGGCGATCTTGAAACCCGAGCCAAACTCGGTGAACTCCTTGATCGCCTGCAGGCGCTTCTCCGCCTCTTCACTCAGCACCTTGTCGCGTTGATACGTGAAGTAGGCGTAGGCGATGCGGTTGGAACGGCCGACGCGCCCGCGCAGCTGATAGAGCTGCGCCAAACCCAACTTGTCGGCATCGTACACGATCAACGTGTTGACGTTCGGGATGTCCACCCCTGTTTCAATGATCGTCGTGCACACCAGCACGTCGTACTGGCCATCCAGGAAATCGAGCATCACCCGTTCCAGTTCGTTTTCATCCATCTGCCCGTGGGCAACGGCCACGCGGGCATCGGGCACGAGGGCGCGAATCTGGTCGGCCATGCGCTCAATCGACTGCACCTGGTTGTAGACGAAATACACCTGTCCGCCGCGGGCCAGCTCCCGCTCGATGGCCTCGCGCACGAGGGCCGCGCTGTACTCCACCACATAGGTCTGCACGGGAAAACGGTTTTCCGGCGGCGTTTCGATGACGGAGAGGTCGCGCACGCCGAGCATCGACATGTGCAGCGTCCGCGGAATGGGCGTCGCCGTGAGCGTCAGGACATCGACGTTCGTCTTCAGCTGCTTGAGCTTCTCCTTGTGCGCCACGCCGAAGCGCTGTTCCTCGTCGATAATCAAAAGCCCCAGATCCTTGAACTGCACGTCCTTCGAGAGCAAGCGGTGCGTGCCGATGACGATGTCCACCGTGCCGTCCTTCAGCCCCTTGATGACCTGGTTTTGCTCCTTGCGCGAGCGGAAACGCGACAGCACCTCGATGCGCACCGGGTAGTCGGCGAAGCGTTCCTTGAACGTTTCGAAATGCTGTTGGGCGAGAATCGTCGTCGGCACGAGGACGGCCACCTGCTTGCCGTCCATCACCGCCTTGAAGGCGGCGCGGATGGCCACCTCCGTCTTGCCGTAGCCCACGTCGCCGCACAGGAGGCGGTCCATCGGCCGCGGCGCCTCCATGTCGCGCTTCACTTCCTCGATGGCCCGCAGCTGGTCGGGCGTCTCCTCGTAGGGAAAGAGGGCCTCAAACTCGCGCTGCTCCGGCGTGTCCTTGCTGAAGGCGTACCCCTTGGACGCCTGCCGCTTGGCATACAGCTTGAGGAGATCCTCGGCGATGTCGCGCACCGAGGCGCGCACGCGGTTTTTGACTTTTTTCCATTCGCCGCCGCCCAGGGAATAAATTTTCGGCTCCTTGTCTTCCGCGCCGATGTACTTCTGGACCAGGTCGATCTGGTCGATGGGCACGTACAGCTTGTCGTTTCCGGCGTACTGGATGAGCAGATAATCCTTGTGCACGCCGTCGACTTCTAACGTTTGGATCCCCATGTACTTGCCGATGCCGTGGTTGACGTGGACGACGTAATCGCCCACCTTGAGGTCGAGGTAGCTCTTGATGCGCTCGGCCCCGGAGATCGTCGCCACGCGCCGGGCCTTGCGCTGCTTCTGGGTGAACACCTCGCTTTCCGTCACCACGACCACTTTCTGGCGCGGCAGCTCGAAACCGCTCGACAGGTTGCCGATCAGGATCGTCGGCCGCTTGGGCAGGGCCAAGAGGTCCTTGGCCACGTCCACCTCCATCCCGTAGTCGGCGAGGACGCGCGCCAGGCGGCCGGCCCGCTCCTCATCGGCGGCGGCAAAGAGCACGCGCATGTCGCTCTTCTCCCACCGGGCCATTTCCGTCTTGAGCACGTTCATCTGGCCGTGGAAGTTCTGCATGCTGCGGCACACCACGTTCACCACGTTCTGCGGATGGGTGCGCGGCACCTGCCGCAAAAAGAGGGCCAGGTAGAGGCGCGGCCGACGCCCGACCGTCTCGTCGAACGCCTTCGTCAGGCGCAGGCGGGGCAAAAACTCTCCGGCCTGCACGAGGGCCGTCTGCCATTCGGCCTCATCCTTCTCCAGCTGGTCAACAGCATCGAACACCCGCGCCGGCTCGTCGAACACCAGGAGCGGGTCGCCGGCGACGTAGTCGAGCAGCGTGCCCGCCTCGGGATAGAGCAGCTCGACGTACTTTTGCTCGCCCTGAAAGCCGGCCCCTTGCCGCCACTGCTCCAGCTCCCAACCGATGCGCTCGCGCAGCTTGTCGCGCACGGCCGGGTCGCGAATCGTCTCGAGGGCCCGGTTTAAGCGGTCTTCCAGGCGGAGCGCCCCCTGCTGGCGCCGCTCCGGCGTGGCAAAGACCTCGGCCACCGGCGGGATGACCGCTTCGTTCCGCGCATCGGTCGACCGCTGCGTCTCCACGTCAAAGGCGCGGATGGAGTCGACTTCGTCGTCGAAAAATTCAATGCGCAGCGGCGACGGCTCGCTAAGGGGAAAGACGTCGACAATGCCGCCGCGCACGCTGAACTCGCCGGGCGCCTCGATCATCTCCGTCCGCGTGTAGCCGATGGCCGACAGGCGGCGCGCAAACGCTTCCAAATCGACCGTGTCCCCGACGGCCAGACGCACCACCGCCTCCCGCCACGCCGCTGGAGGGGGAAGCCGCCGGCACAGCCCGGCGTAGGGCACGACGAGAACGCCCGTCTTGCCGGCAGACAGCTCGGTGAGGATCTTCAGGCGCTGGCTGCGCATCTCCGGGCTGGCCACCAGCACCTCGGTGCCGATCACCTCATTGGCCGGATAGAGCCACACTTCCTCCTCCGGCAGGCATTCGGCCAAATCTTCGTACAACCGCTGGGCATGGTACGTGTTATGCGTAACGAGCACCACCGGCCGGCCGATCGCCCGGTAGAGCGTTGCGACGTAGAGCGGGCGGGCCGAGCCGCTGAGCCCGGTCACCATCTGCTCGCGCAGGCCGCGGGCAAAGCCGTCTACCACGGCCTGGAAATCCGGATCATCGCGAAACACCTGCAGGAGCACGCGCATCGGGTACACCCCCTATACGCCAAAAAAAAGGAAAACGCCCATGCAAAAAGAAGCCTTAGCGTACCGCCAAGGCTTAGACCTTTGCCGGTATCCGGAGCTACACGCCTACTGCAAATGGTTGTGCATGAGCAACCATTCCGGTTGCCGCAAAACGGCTTCCTGGCAGTATTCGCAGATGACGCGCACGCAAACGTCGCCATTTGACTCATAGGTTATTATAGACGCCCGCTCTTCGGGGGTCAAGAAATGGAATCCCAGACGCCATTCCGGAACATCCGCCTCGATCGTGCCCAGCGCCATGCCACAACGCGGACAGACGTACTTGACAGCCATGGCCAACCCTCCCCTGCCGCGGTGCTGTTTTCAGTATGGCCGCGGCAGGAGACCGCCATTCAGCGGTTAAAGCGGTTCATCACGCGGTCGATCGGCTCGGTGATCCAGGCCGCCGCCGCCTCCGCCGCCCGCACCGCCGCCGCCTCGGCCGCCTCCCGCTCCTCGGGGGCAAAGGGCGACAGCACGTGATCGGTCACCGACACGCCCGGCGCGGGGCGCCCGATGCCGATGCGGATGCGCGGGATCTCCTGCGTACCCAGATGGGCGATGATCGAGCGCAGGCCGCGGTGGCCGCCGTCGCTGCCCTTCATGCGCACGCGGAGGGTGCCGAGGGGCAAATCCATGTCGTCGTAGATGACGAGGATCGCTTCCGGATTCAGTTTATGAAACCGGACCGCCTCCGCCACCGACTCGCCGGAGGCGTTCATGTACGTCTGCGGCTTGAGCAGGAGCACCTTTTGTCCGTCGACGCAGCCCTCGCCGACAAGCCCTTTCCACTTTGCCTTGTCTACGGAAATGCGCAGCGTGCGCGCGAGGCGATCGATCACCCAGAAGCCCACGTTGTGGCGGGTGGCCGCGTAGGCCGGTCCGGGATTGCCCAATCCAACGATCAGTTTCATGCCGCGTTCCCCCCATAAAAAAGGCGCAAACCCGCAGCGCTGCGGGTTGCGCGTGGTGTCGAAGCGCAAGCCGGCGGCCGATCAGCCCTCGCCACCGGTGTTTTCCACCAGCTCCACTTCTTCCGGCGTGGTTTCCGTCTCGACCGGCTCGAGGTCCGGCGCGGTGACGGTGAGCACCACTTCCTCGGCGTCTTCGAGCACCGTCACCCCTTCGGGCACGACGAGGTCCTTCACGCGAACCACATCGCCCACCGACAGGTCGGCCACCTGGACGTCGATCGCTTCCGGCACGCGGTCCGGCAGCGTGCGCACTTCCACCTCGCGCAGCTGGAGCTGCGGAATGGCGCCGCGCCGCTCCAGTTCCGCTTCGCCGATCACCCGAACGGGTACGCTGATGTCGACCGGTTCGTTGAGGCTGACCTGATGGAAGTCAATGTGCAGGATGTTCCCGCTGATCGCATCGCGCTGGATCTCCTGGACGATGGCCCGGACCGTGCCCTCGCCCTCAACGTCCAGATTGACGAGCGCCCCCGCGCTGCGGTGGCCAATCAGCCGCTCGAAGGCCGACTGGTCGACCGCCAGCGGCAGCGGCTGGCGCTCCTTGCCGTAGATGATGGCCGGAACTTTGCGCTCCTTGCGCAAGCGCCGCGTCGCCGAACGGCGCAGGTCATGGCGCACGTACGCCTTTAACGTTTCCGTCATGTGCCCGATCACCCCTCTGTTGGAAGGATTGGAAAGCCGATGCTGTCCATTCCTACCATTCCCGTTCGGGGACGGGTTCAAACATGACCGCAAAACGCCCAAAGGGTACGCCCACAACGTTCATTTTACGCAAGGACCTGCGGGCAGATCAACGCCCCTCGCGCCCCGCCGCTTCCGTCTGCGCGTCTTCCGGTTAGTCGAAGAGCTTGCTCACCGACAACTCCTCATGGACGCGGATGATCGCCTCGCCGATGATCGGCGCCACCGACAGAACGACGATGTTGTCGAGGCGCTTTTCGGGGGTGAGCGGAATCGTGTTCGTCACAACAAGCTCCTTGATCGGGGAATGCTGAATCCGCTCGATGGCCGGACCGGAAAGCACCGGATGCGTGCACGCCGCGTACACCTCGCGCGCCCCATGCTCGAGAAGCGCTTTCGCCGCCAGCGTGATCGTCCCCGCCGTGTCGATGATGTCGTCGATGAGGATGGCCGTTTTCCCCTTCACGTCCCCCACGATGTTCATCACTTCGGCCACGTTCGGCTCCGGGCGCCGCTTGTCAATGATGGCGATCGGCGCCGCGAGCCGCTCGGCCATCTTCCGCGCCCGCGTCACTCCGCCGTGATCGGGCGAGACCACCACGATGTTGTCCAATCCCTTTTCCAAAAAGTACTTGGCCAAAATCGGGACGCCGAGCAAATGGTCAACAGGGATATCGAAAAAGCCTTGGATCTGCGTGGCGTGCAAGTCCATCGTGATGACGCGGTTGGCGCCCGCCGTTTCAATCAGGTTGGCCACCAGCTTGGCCGTAATCGGATCGCGGGCGCGCGCCTTGCGGTCCTGCCGTGCGTAGCCGTAGTACGGGATGACGCAGTTGATCGATTTGGCCGAAGCCCGTTTGAGGGCGTCAACCATGACAAGGAGCTCCATCAGGTTTTCGTTGACGGGATAACACGTCGACTGGATGACAAACACGTCGGCCCCGCGCACGCTCTCCTCCAGTTTGATCTGGATTTCCCCGTCGCTAAAGCGCGAGGCGCGGGCATTGCCGAGCGGAACGCCGATGTGGTCGGCGATCTCCTGGGCCAGGGCAGGATTGGAGTTGCCCGTAAACACCTTCAGCTTGGGATCGCGGTATTTCCCCATGATTGCCCTCCGTCACGCTTCCGATTTCCATTTTTTCACGTATTCCGGCTTGTTGATTTGTCGCGCCCGCGCGATGGCCAGGGCGTAATCCGGAACATCGTCGGTAATCGTCGAACCGGCCGCCGTGTAGGCCCCTTTGCCCACGCGCACCGGGGCCACCAGGTTCGTGTTGCAGCCGATGAACGCGCCGTCCTCCACCACCGTGCGGTGCTTGGTCCGGCCGTCGTAGTTGACAACGACGCTGCCGCAGCCGAAGTTGACGTCGGCCCCCACGTCGGCGTCCCCAATATACGTCAGATGCGCCGCCTTGGATCGCGGGCCGATGACGCTGTTCTTCACCTCAACGAAGTTCCCCACGCGCACGCCCTCGCCGATGCGCGTTCCGGGCCGCAGGTGGGCAAAGGGCCCAATCTCGGCGCCGTCAGCCACCGCGCTTTTCACGATCACGGAATGGCGGATCACGACGCCGCTTCCGATCTGGCTGTCCAGAATCTCCGTATACGGCCCAATCACCGCATCTTCGCCGATCACCGTCTCCCCGGCCAGGCGCGTGCCCGGCAGGATCACCGTGTCGCGGCCGATCATCACGCCGGCGTCGATGTAGGTGGTGGCCGGATCGACAATCGTCACCCCGTTTTTCATGTGCGCCTCGTTGATGCGGCGGCGCAGGATGGCCTCCGCGCGGGCCAAGGCCACGCGATCGTTGATGCCGATCGTCTCCGCCTCGTCGGGGGTGTAATGCGCGGCCACCGTCTCCCCGCGGCGGCGCAAAATGGCCACACAGTCCGTCAAGTAGTACTCGCCCTGGGCGTTGTCGTTGGTGACCTCCTCAAGGGCAGAAAACAGTTTGCGGTTGTCGAAACAGTACGTGCCGGTGTTGATCTCGCGGATGCGCCGCTCCTCTTCGGTGGCATCCTTGTGCTCCACAATGCGCACCACATCGCCGGCGCCGTCTCGTACAACGCGGCCGTACCCTGTTGGATCCACCGCCGTGGTGGTCAGCAGAGTGACGGCCGCCTGCTTGCGCTCGTGTTCCTGTCGCATCGCCGCCAGCGTCTCGGGGCGAAGGAGCGGCGTGTCGCCGCACAGGACGAAGGTCGTGCCCTCCCGCTCGCCCAGGATCGGCGCGGCACACCGAACGGCATGGCCGGTGCCGAGCTGTTCTTCCTGCACCGCGTAGCGAACGCGGTCGCCAAGGTAGGCCCGTACCGCTTCGGCGCCATGCCCGACGACGACCACGATCTCGTCGACGCCCAGCGCCGTCAAGGTGTCCACGACGTGGCCCACCATCGGCTTGCCGCACACCGGATGCATCACTTTGCTCCGCTTCGACTTCATCCGCGTGCCCAGGCCCGCCGCCAGGACGATCGCGTAGGTCGCTGCCAACGTCTGGTCCTCCCTCTGTCCTTATTCAACCTGACTATAGCGGAAAGTGCCCCCCTTTTCAAGGGCACGCAATCACT